>JAGRKY010000088.1 GCA_020442095.1 Bauldia sp. | reverse complement strand
CGACGTGGCGATGGTCTTCCAGAACTTCGCTCTCTATCCGCATATGACCGTCGCGCAGAATATCGGCTTCACGCTCAAGATGCGGAAGCTCGGTGCCGACGACATCAAGGCGCGGGTCGAGCGTGTCGCTGCGTCGCTCGAGCTCGGCGCGCTGCTCGACCGGCTGCCGTCGCAACTCTCCGGCGGCCAGCAGCAGCGGGTCGCGATCGGTCGCGCCCTGGTGCGCGAGCCGCGCGTGTTCCTGTTCGACGAGCCATTCAGCAACCTTGACGCCTCGCTCCGGGTGAAGATGCGCGGCGAGGTGAAGGAGTTGCACCAGCGCCTTGGCGTGACGTCGATCTTCGTTACGCACGATCAGGAGGAGGCGATGTCGATCTCGGATCGTATCGCCATCATGCATGCCGGCAGGATCGAGCAGATCGGCACGCCCGAGGAAATCTACGAGCATCCGATGACGCGCTACGTCGCCTCGTTCATCGGCAATCCGCAGATCGACCTCGTCCCGGCACGGATCGAGACCGGACCGGACGGCCCGGCGGTGGTGATGGCCGGCCTCCGGGTGAAACTCCCGGACGAGCCCGGCCGCTTCGCCGACGGCTTGCAGATCGACTGGGGCATCCGTCCGGAACACGTGCGGCTGGTCGACGACGGCACGCCGGCGAAGGTCCGGATGGTGCAACCGGTCGGGCCCGCGACCCATGTGACGGTGGACTGGGAGGGTGGCTCCCTGATCGCATCGACGCCCGGCTTCGTGCGGTTGCCGGTCGGCAGCGCCGTCCACTTCGAGCTCCCGCCAGAACGACTCCTTGTCTTCGATCGAGAAAGCGGCCGGCGGCTGTGAACGGCCGGCGATAGAGAGGAACCAATGACTGAAAGCCTGTCCAACTCGCTCGCGCGTCGCGACATCGAGTTCCACATTCACTCGCAGACCAATCCGAAGCACTTCGAGGAAGAAGGGCCGTTGATCGTCGATCGCGGGGAGGGCGTTCGAATCTTCGACAGCGGCGGCAAGGAATACATCGACGCGATGGCCGGCCTGTGGTGCGCCTCGCTCGGCTTCAACAACGCACGCCTCGCCGAGGCTGCGGCCAGGCAGTATGCCAAGCTCGGCTTCTACCACACCTTCTTCCAGCGCACCCATGCGCCGGCCGCCGAGCTTGCCGAGAAGCTTGTCTCGCTGACCGGCATGGCCGGCGGCAAGGCCTACTTCGCCACCTCGGGCTCGGAAGCCAACGAGACGATGGTGAAGCTCTCCTGGATCTATCACGCCGTCCGCGGCAAGCCGACCAAGCGGAAGGTCATCGCCCGAAACCGCGCCTTCCACGGCTCGACCATCGGCGCCGCCTCGATGTGCGGGCTGGAGTTCATGCACCGCGAATTCGGCCTCCCGCTGCCGGGCTTCCTCCACACCAGCGCGCCATATCCCTATCGCGGCATGCGCGAAGACGAGAGCGAGGCGGCCTATGTCGAGCGGCTGGCGCTCGAGCTCGAGCAGCTGATCCTCAGCGAAAGCCCGGATACGATCGCCGCCTTCATTGCCGAACCGATCTTCGCCGGTGGCGGCATCATCGTGCCGCCGAAAGGCTATTTCGCGCGCATACAGGAGGTGCTGAAGAAGTACGACATTCTGTGCCTTGGTGACGAGATCGTCACCGGCTTTGCCCGGACCGGCAACTGGTTCGGGCGCGAGACTGTCGACATGAAGCCGGACATGATGTCGCTCGCCAAGGGCCTGTCCTCGTCATACTTCCCGATCTCGGCCGTCGTCGCGAAACCGGAGATCTACCAGGCCGTTTACGACTTCAACGCCGCAGGCGGCAATTTCGGCCACGGCTTCACCAATTCGGGCCATCCCGTCGGAGTCGCGGTCGCGCTCGAGGCGATCCAGATCTACGAGGAGATGGACGTGGTTTCCCATGTCAGGGCGATGGGTGCCCGGCTTCGCAAGCACTTCGAGGACATGGCGAAGGATTCGCCGATCGTCGGCGAGGTCCGCGGCGCTGGCCTCATGCTCGGCATCGAGATCGTGGCCGACAAGGAGACGCGCGTGCCATTTGCCCCGGAGAAGGGGGCAGGCGCGCTGTTCGACCGTATCGCCTACGAGAACGGACTCGTCTCGCGCTGCATGGGCGACACCCTCGGATTCTCGCCACCGCTTATCGTTACGGAGTCGGAGGTCGACGAGATCGCGGATCGTTGCCAGCGGAGCCTGAAGATCCTCGAATCGCGCCTGTGATGTAGCGCCCTGCCGGACCCCGCTCCTTTGACGGCAAGATTGCTCGCGAATGTGTGCTTCGCGAGCTTTCCTGCCGGCAACCGGGGGTGTGGCGTCAATGGCACCCTGGTCAGCGTGCGGCCATTCCGGTCTGGATCTGGTTCAGGAGCCTCTCCTGCATCCCGACGATGTCCCAGGAGCCCGGTACCTGGCTCGGCGGATAGTCTTTGAACGTACCCAGGAACCCGGCAACGATGTCGCTGATCGGCCCCATGACGAAGGCGTGATCGAGGATCCAGTTGTCGTATACGGTCGCATTGTGCTGGGCGAGCTCGAACGGATCGCGGCGAAGGTTGAAGATCAGCGGCATCCGCAGGCGGATGAAGGGTTCGCGCCAGACGCCAAAGCCCTGGCCCCGATTTTCGGCGAAGACGACCTTCCACTGGCCGTAGCGGGCCGCGACGATCTCGCCCTCGTCGTCCGGGTAGAGGAAGAACTTGCGCGGGTCGTCGCCCTTGCCCTCGAGGTAGTCGGTCAGGTCGTAGCCGTCGATGTAGTTGCGGTAGTGTCGCCCGTTCAGGTCGACGCCTTCGAGTAGCTGTTGCTTGATGCCGGAGTCGCCGGCGATCGCGGCGAAGGTCGGCAGCCAGTCCTCATGGCTGACGATGCCGTTCAGCGTCTCGCCCTCCGGGAAGTGCCCGGGCCAGCGCACGAAGGCGGGAACGCGATAGGCGCCTTCCC
>JAGRKY010000813.1 GCA_020442095.1 Bauldia sp. | reverse complement strand
AGAGCACCTGATTTGTAATCAGGGGGCCACGGGTTCGAATCCTGTTGCCGGCACCAACTGGCCGTCAGGACGTGGAATCGTCACGGCCAGGGTCATCCCAAGCGTCTGCTCGACATTACCGGACTCGTCGCTTCCCGTTTGACTCCGCGACCCGCTGCCATAAAAGCGGGAGGGAGGATGAGTCCACGAATGGCAGGAATTCATCAGGAGCCGAACTTGAGTGAACTTGGGATTTCCTCCGCCGAAGGATCGCTGCCAAGGACCGCGGCGACCGAGGCGGCACCGCCGCAGAAGCTGGTTCCGGCCCTCGAACGCGCCATCGCCGTCATCAATTTCCTGAACGAGCATCCCGCGGAATCGATCAGCCTCGCGGAGATTTCCGGCACCCTGCAGATCACCAAGAGCCACTGCCGCGCAATCCTGATGACCCTGGTGCAGTTCGGCTGGGTGAAGTTCGACGAGCGAGCCAAGACCTATCAGCTCTATTCCGGCATGCTTGCCAGCGGCTCGTCCCTGTTGACCTCGCCGGTGTTGACCCGCATCCGCGAGCGGCTCAGTGACCTCGTGCAGCAGACCGGCTTCTCCTGCGTCCTCACCCAGCCGCAGGCCGATGGCTCCTTCGTCATCATCGAGAACCTGACCGCCAACCGGTCGATGGATGTGTCTCATCCGGTCGGGTTTCATTTCCCCAAGGACGCACCGGCACAGATGCGCGCCTACATGTCCTGGCAGCCTCAGGAGCGGATCAGCCGCTGGCTCGACGACTGGACACCCACTGCCTACACCGCGGACTCCCTCGTGACCCGGGAAGAGCTCGAGCATGAGATCGAGGAGACGCGCCGGCGCGGCTATTCGCGCAGTTTCGGCGAGCACTTCGAGGGAATGATGGCCTTCGGCCTGCCGATCTTCGGCCGCGACGGCGAGGTCGCCTATGTCTTCTGCGTCATGGGCTTCGGCAGCGCATTGCCCGCGAAGGAGGAGCGTGTCGTCCCGATGATGCACCGGACCCTCGACGACATCCATGCCGCCATCATGGCCAGGCCGCCGAAGATCTTTCTCGCCGGACGCTGATCCGGACAGCACCTGCCTTCATTACCGCCGCTCTCTGCCCAACAATTGGTCGTTTCAGAGAGTGCCCAACAATTGACTCCCCCCGCCCGCTGGCCGCAAACTCGTTCTTGGTGCAGTCTTTAGTTCTCTATAGAGAACACGAGCCTCACCCCGAGAGCTATTTTGTCGAAACTGTTTCCGGCGGAACCGCCGAAGCACGCGATGGTGGGACAAAGCACATGACAAGACGAGTGGAGACGACGGGCGCGCGCGCCGCTGGCAGGGTCGGCCTGACCTCCCTGGCCGCAGGGCTGTGGCTGATGGGCGTTGGCCTCGCGGGCGCCGCGGAATTCACCCAATACCAGCCGGCCGAGCCCGAACCCGGGACGGAGTTGCCCACGGCAACCGTGAACTTCGGCATGCGGCCCTACGCCGACAATACCTTCTACGTGATCGCCATGAAGAAGGGCTGGTTCGAGGAAGCCGGGATCACGATCGGCCCCGAAGAGCTCGGCATGAAGATCAACGACACCAACGGCACGGCTCTGCTCCTCAACGGGCAGATTGACATCGCCAGCCAGTACTGCCCGCTGATGCTGCCGACCTACAAGACCACCGACGCGTTGAAGTGCATCGCCTTCACCGACACCTTCCTCGGCCAGGCAATCCTCGCCAATCCGAAGCTCGGCCTGAAGACCGTCCGCCAGTATATCGAAGAGGACGGCATGAGCTTCGAGGACGCGATGAAGGCGGCGTTCGAGCCGCTGAGCGGCAAGACGCTGGTGGTGCCGCCCCAGCTCTCGACCCGGCCGTTCACGGATGCCGCGTCCGAGTTCAGCGGCGTCGACTGGGATATCCAGGTGCTGGAGGACTCCAAGTCCCTCGTCCTGGCGAAATCGGGCCAGATCGACTTCATCAGCCCGGAGGGCGCACCGGTCGTCTACACGCTGGAATCCGCCGGCTGGACCAAGGTCCTCGGCATTGGCGATCTGTACGACTACGCACCGGGCGGCGCGGCTTCCCCGGTGGCCCCGCTGGTCGCCATCGTCGGCATCGGCGCCAATGGCGAATACGTCAACGCCAATCAGAACACCATGCTCCGCTTCCTGTCCGTCGTGTGGCGGACGATCGACGCGGTGAAGAAGGATCCGTCGCTCTACGAGCTGCAGGCGCCGTATCTCAACAGCGTCGCCGGCACCGACCTCGACGCCAAGGGTGTCGAAGGCACGGTCAACTCGCTGCACCCCTACGCGCCTTTCGAGGCCGGCAAGACCTACTTCGAGGATCCCGACAGCGTGCTCTACTACGGCAATGCCTGGGGCGCGATGATCAAGGAATTCGTCAAGAACGGGATCATCCCGGACGAAGGCCTGACGCCGGACGACATCGTGTGGGCCGCCGCCATCTGGAAGCAGATGGAGGACTACCGCGCCAAGTCGGAGAAGATGATCGCCGACCTCGACGGACAGACGTTGTCCGACGACAAGAAGGCGCTGCTCGACCAGGCGAAGTCCTACTACGAGAAGTTCAACTATCTCGACGCCTACAGGCTCGCGACCGCGGCGAGTTCCTGATCGGCCTCCGGTCCAAGGCTGGACCATGGCGTCCGATACCAGCATGATCGACGGGACGACGGCGACGCTGCCGTCCCGTCCTCGTGCGGCTGCCGATCAGCGGGGTGTGAACTTGCGGCCGATATTCCGCTCCATTCGCCTCGACGTTTTCGGCGCGATCGGCCTGATCCTTCTGATTGTCCTGTGGTGGGGCCTGACCTTCGTCGTCCCGCGTTCGTCCCTGCCCTCTCCCCTCGCCGTCTTCAGGCGCATTGCCGACGATTTCATCGTCGCCGACGTTCTCTCCTATTACGGGCTGCCGCAGACCGGTCTGCTCGGCAGCATGGGCTACACCGCCGCCAACGTCCTGGTTGCCGTCGTCGTCGGCGGCCTGATCGGGACCGTCCTCGGTCTTTTCGCCGCGCGCGTCCAGCTCGCTCGCGCCATTTCGGATCCGATCCTCAATACCGTCGGCACCATCCCGATCCTGGTAATGGCGCCCTTCTTCCTGATCTGGTTCGGCACCGGCCGATGGAGCGCCGTCCTTCTCGTCACCGTCTACGTCCTCGTCATCCTCTACCTCTTTGCCCAGCGCGCCGCCGAGAACCTTGATCCCGTCTACGAAAACTACGCCCAGACCTTCGGCGCCCATTCCGGCGACATCCTGCGCGACGTCCTGATACCCGGCACGCTTCCTCAGGTTCTCGGGGGCATTCGCATCGCGCTCGCCGGCGCCTGGGGCCTCGAAGCGATCGCCGAGCTTCTCGGCGCCCAGCAGGGCATCGGCAAGATCATCGAGGTCCTCGCCGGCAGCCTCGACATCGAGGGCATCTTCGCCGCCCTCCTCGTCCTCGGCATCGTCGCCGTGGTCGCCGACCGGATCGCCGGCGCCATCGTCCGCTACATCACGCGCTGGAGCGTCTCCACCCAGGTCGGTACCGCATGACCAACGAGCCGAACGACATCACCTTCACCAACGTGACCCGCACCTTCGTCCGCGGCGACGGCCAGCCGGTCACCGCCGTCGACGGCATCTCCGCCCATATACGCGAGGGCGAATTCGTCTGCCTTGTCGGGCCGTCCGGCTGCGGC
>JAGRKY010000812.1 GCA_020442095.1 Bauldia sp. | reverse complement strand
AGGGCCATCACGCCCTCGCCGGCCGAGATCGCGAACAGGATCCAGCCAAGGGTCAGGACAGCCGGCCAGATTTGAGGCAGCAAGAAGGGTCTCCGTCACACCGCCGCCGGCAGAGAACGCCCGCGCCACCCGCCGTCGCCTCTCCGGAGCGATACCCCCTCCCCGAATCCGTCGACAGCTCTGAGACCTGGACCTTTAGCCCAGAATGGCCCGCGCGGCCATTGGCGGCCGCCCGCCCGGCTCGCTGCGGCCGTCAGTCGGCAGGCGGCCCGGCCGACCAGAATCGCGATTCGACCTCGAGCTTGCGGCCGCCTTGGAGGATCGCCTCGTCGGTACCGAGCGACGTCGTGACGCTCCCCCGCTTCTCGTCATAGGGCGCGCCGACCATGCTCGGTTCCCGCCACAGGCCGGTGGTGATGGTGATGCCGCGGAAGACGAGTTCGCCGTTGACCCGCGACAGGTTCATCCCGCCCGAGGACGAGCCGCTGGCGTCGCAGTCGGAGCGGTAGAAGGAGGTGATGCTCGTCGAGACCGGCACCCGCCGCACCTTGCAGCCCTGGCCGACCGGCACCTCGTTCGGCACCTCCTTCTCCATCCCCGCCGGATGGGCAGTGATGACGATCAGCCGGTCGTCCGCCTTGACCGGTATCTCCGGCGCGACCGGAAAGGGCTCGGCGCCCTCGATCGGCTCGGTCAGCGGCACGATGGCGAAGTCGTAGTTCGAACCCGGCTTCGGCGGCGTCCCGCCGTAGATCCCCGCCTGCGGCACCAGGTCGATCTTCACCGGCTCCCGGTCCTGGTTCTTGAAGAAGCAGTGCGAGCGCATCGCCCCGGTCGCCGGATCGAAGAAGATGTGGCCGGCGGTGAGGATCTGCTGGTTCGAAAGGAACAGCGCGCCCGATCCGAGCGACGGCGTCGGCCGGAAGCAGCCGACAAAGCCCGACACCTTGCGGATGCGCTCGATCTCGCCGTCGGACAGCCCGAGCGAGGGGCCGATCACCACCAGCGAATCCCGGTCATCCTTGCCGTCGATGACATTCGCCCCGGCGAAGACCGTCGACAGCACCAGGGCGATGCCGGGAAGGGCAAGCTTCTTCAGCATGCGGGAGCGAACCGTCATCGGCATCCCGCCAGCGGCAATCTGACAGCCCTACTCCGCCGCATCGCGCTGGCCGGGCTGGTAGTTGAGGATCGGGGCGAGCCACCGCTCCGCCGCGGCGACCGACCATCCCTTGCGGCGCGCATAATCCTCGACCTGATCCTGCTCGATGTGACCGACACCGAAATAGTAGCTCTCCGGGTGGGCGAAATAGAGGCCGGAGACCGACGAGGCGGGCCACATGGCGAAGCTCTCCGTCAGCCGGATGCCGGTCGCCGCCTCGGCATCGAGGAGCGTGAACAGCGTCGCCTTCTCGGTATGGTCCGGCTGGGCCGGATAGCCGGGCGCCGGGCGGATGCCCTGATAGGCTTCGCCGATCAACTGCTGCTTGGTGAGGTCCTCCTCCGGCTGGTAGGCCCAGAGTTCCTTCCGCACCCGCTCGTGCATCGCCTCGGCGAAGGCTTCCGCCAGCCGGTCGGCGAGCGCCTGGCTGAGGATCTTGGAATAGTCGTCATTGGCCCGCGAGAAGCGCTCCGCGATCGCCTCCTCGCCGATCCCCGCCGTCACCGCGAAGCCGCCGATATAGTCCGCCCGGCCGCTCCCGACCGGCGCGACGAAATCGGC
>JAGRKY010000811.1 GCA_020442095.1 Bauldia sp. | reverse complement strand
GCGACGGACCGAACAATATCGGCCTGCCGGTCGTCTTGGTGCGCGACCGTCTCGTCGCCGACGGCATCACCATCAACGGGCTGCCGATCATGCTGAAATCGGTCGGCGGGATCGGCCCGTTCAACATCCCCGACCTCGACATCTACTACGAGGATTGCGTGATCGGCGGGCCGGGCGCCTTCGTCATCCCGGTCGAGGATACCAGCCGTTTCCCCATGGCGATCCGACGCAAGCTGGTGCTGGAGATCGCCGGGGTCGCGCCGCGCGTCATCCCGGTGGCGGACTATTCGCCCGGACCGCGGGTCGATTGCCTGGTTGGCGAGAAGGCCCGCGCCCGATGGTTCAGGAACTGACCATGGCGCGCCGCCTGCCGAAGATCGGTGCGATGCTGGCGGGGCTGTTGCTCGCTGCCGTGCCGGCTCGTGCGCAGGCGCCGGTCGATGTCGACCTCGAACTCGTTCTCGCGGTCGACGTATCGGGGTCGATGGATCGCGGCGAGGCGGATCTCCAGCGTCAGGGCTATGTCGCCGCCTTCCGCCATCCCGACGTCATCCGGGCGATCGAGAGCGGGCTGCACGGGAAGATCGCCGTCTCCTATGTCGAGTGGGCGGGGCCCCAGTATCAGAATGTCGCGGTGCCGTGGTCGATCGTCTCCGATGCCGGGTCCGCCGGCCGGTTCGCCGATGCGATCGCGCGCCTTCCCTTTCATCGCGATTTCGGCACCTCGATCTCGTCGGTCCTGCTCTACGCGGCCGAGCGGTTCGCGGAAAGCGGCGCGCGCGGTTTCCGCCGTACCATCGACATCTCGGGCGACGGCCCGAACAACATGGGCCTTCCGGTCGATCACAGCCGCGATACGGTGGTCGGGGAGGGGATCGCGATCAACGGGCTGCCGGTGATGATCCACGGGGGCGCCGGACGGGCGCGGATGGCGAATCTCGACGTCTATTACGAGGATTGCGTCATCGGCGGGCCGGGCGCCTTCATCGTGCCGGTCCATGACCGGGACGGCTTCGCCGACGCCATCCGCCGCAAGCTGGTGCTGGAGATCGCCGGCCTGCCGCCACGGGTGATGCGCGCCGCGGAAACCCAGCGCTCGACCCGCATCGACTGCCTGATCGGCGAGAAGACCCGCGGCAACTGGATGCTCAGTGATCCCTGACCGACTCGGCTTCCTGGCGGGCGGGGGCATGCTGCAGGGCGCGGATGCGCTCGGCGAGCGAGCGGCCGGCGAGGGGGCGGGCCGCCTCGACCGGCTTCGGCCGTGTCTCGTCGGGCGTCTCGCCCCGTTCGGTGCCGTTGGCGACATGCTCGCCATTGCCGTTTTCCGCCCGTGCCGGGAATGGCGTGGCCGGGGCGGGCGATGCCGCTTCCCCGTTCCGCGCGAGCTTCACGACATTCGACGCAAGGTCCGAAAGCCGCTCGCGAAGCCGCTGGTCGGCGGCGCGTTCCTCTTCCCATGCGGCGCCGGCGGTGCGGCGAAGCTCGGCATTCTCGGCGCGGAGGTTGGCGTGGTCTTCCTCGATCGCGGCAAGCCGTGACGCCAGCTCGTTCTTCTCCGCCTCGAGGGTGGTCAGCGCCTTGCTGACATTGTCGCCGGTGGCGCCATGCGGCGCGTGTTCGTGTTCGCCGCTGGCGGCTTTCTGGAGGTCGGTCTTCAGCCGCTCGACTTCCTCGGAGCGGCGGGTCAGCTCGCGCAGCCGCTCGGTCCGCTCGGCCTCGAGCTGGGCGATCTC
>JAGRKY010000810.1:1668-2490 GCA_020442095.1 Bauldia sp. | reverse complement strand
CGCCCATCAGGGCGTGGATCTCGCCCGGCCTGAGATCGAGCGAGACGCCGTCCAGCGCCTTGACGCCGGGGAAGGACTTGCTGGCTTTCTCGACGGTGAGGCGCATCTCAGGCCGTCCCCGTCCGCACCGCTCGCCAGCGGTTCAGCCACACCGCGGCGAGGATCAGCGCGCCAAGCAGGAACTGCACCCAGTAGGGATCGACCTTGGCGAGCACCATGCCGTTCTCGATCAGCGCGATCAGCACCACCGCGAACATCGTGCCGAGCACCGAGATATAGCCGCCGGTCAGCGCGGCGCCGCCGATGATCGGCGCGGCGAAGGAGAGGAGCAGCCAGTCGGCGCCGATCGTCGGCTGGGCGGAGCCGAGCTGGGCGACGGCAAGCACCGCGGCGCCGGCGGCCAGCGTGCCGGAGAGCACGTGGGAGAGCACGATCACCCGCTCGTCGGAAATGCCGGAGAGCCGCGCCGCGGTGGCGTTGCCGCCATAGGCGAGGAGCTGTCGGCCGGGCACCGTGCGGGTGAAGAAGATGCCGAGCAGCGCTGCGACGATCAGCGGCGCGACGAGGAGATAGGGGAAGGCATAGAAGCGCTGCTCACCGAAAGCGACCAGCGCCGGCGGCATGTTGTAGAAGGGGATCGACTCGGTGATGCCGAGGTTGATGCCGGTGAAGGCGGAGGCCGTCGCCAGGGTGATGATGAAGCCGTTGATGCCGGTGCGGACGGTCAGCACGCCGTTGATCAGGCCGCCGACCGCGCCGATCAGGAGGGCAAGCGGCACCGCGAGGATCAGCGGGAAGCCGAGCACCTCGAGCATGCCGCCG
>JAGRKY010000810.1:0-1596 GCA_020442095.1 Bauldia sp. | reverse complement strand
TCTGGGCGAAGCCGACCAGCAGCGCGACGCAGAAGCTCCGCAGCATCACGTAGATGTTGAACTCGGTCAGGAAGTTCGGCGCGAGGAAGGCGAGGACGATCCCGCCGAGGATGATGGCGACGAGCAGGCCCGACCATTCGACGATAAGCAGGCGGCGGAGCATGGCTAGCGTTGCCTCGTTGAGCGCCGCTCGGCATAGACGCCGCGATAGCGGTCGACGAGCACGGCGAAGAGCAGGATCAGGCCGAGGAAGAGCTGGAGCCAGAAGTTGCCGATCTGAAGCACGAGCAGGCCGCTGCGGATCGTCGTGACCAGCGCCGCGCCGATCATCGTGCCGATCACCGCGACCGAACCGCCGGAGAGCAGCGTGCCGCCGAGCACCGGTCCGAGGAACGAGGGCAGCAGCCATTCCTCGCCGCCGACCGAGGGCACCGCGGCGCCGAGCCGGGCGACCAGCATCACCGCGGCGCAGGCCGCGAGGAACCCGGACAGCGCGTGGCTG
Source organism: Bauldia sp. (assembly GCA_020442095.1). Next base: position 1,094 of record JAGRKY010000810.1, on the reverse strand, counting down.
AAGACGATGACGCGGTCGACCGGCACGCCCGACATCGCCGCGGCGCGCGCGTTCGCGCCAGCCGCGAGGATCTGACGGCCGAGCGTCGAGAAGCGGTAGAGGACGAAGAGCGCCGCGCCGATCACGATCGCAATGACGAGGAGCGGCGACAGGAAGCTGCCGATCTTGAGCCGCCCGAAGGCGCCGACCGCGGCCGGCAGCTCGCTGTAGGGAACCGCCTTGGTGAGGATCAGCATCGCGCCGAGATAGAGGCTCGCGCTCGCCAGCGTGATGATGAAGCTGTTGACGCCGGTCTTGACGATGGCCATGCCGTTCAGCCAGCCGAGCAGCGCGCCGAGCGCCAGCGCCAGCGCCACGGCGACCGGGATTGGCAGGCCGAGATCCTGGAGCAGGAAGCCGGTCGCCATCACCGCGCAGACGCCGATCGAGCCGACCGCGAGGTTCATGCCGCCGGTCGCCAGCACCACCATCTGCGAGAAGCCGATGACGATGTCGACCGCCAGCGAGCGGCCGAGGTTGAAGAGGTTGAAGGTCGAGAGGAAGCCCGGCGCCAGCGAGGAGAAGATCACCCACATGACGATGACGATGACGAACAGGCCGATCTGGCCCGATGCCCCGCCGAGGCTCAATCGCCGCCGTGCCGGCGTTTCGCGGATTGCATCGTCGCTCATCTGGAAGTCGCTTCGCTCAAGCCTGGCCGCGCGGGGCGGAAAGTCCGGAGCGGATCGCTCCGCTCCGGACGAGTCTCGATATCCAGGGCTGCACCCTTACTGGCAGTTCAGGTAGGTGTCCTTGAACTTGCCCTGGATGTCGACAGTGATCTTCTTGAGGTCATCCTTGTAGGAATCGAGGTTCGCCTGGTTGATGACCAGGGTCCCCGAATCGATGAACTTCTTCGTCTGCGGGGTCTCGACCCACGGCGCGTCGTCCTTCACCGTGCAGCCGCCGCTCGCCATCAGGTCCATGACATAGGCGCCGATATAGCCCTGGCCGTAGGGGTTCTGGGCCATCGTGCCGGCGACGAAGCCGTCCTTGATCGCTTCCAGCACGATCTGGTCGTCATCGATGCCGATGAACTTGATGCGCTTGTCGCC
>JAGRKY010000087.1 GCA_020442095.1 Bauldia sp. | reverse complement strand
AGCAGCAGCTTGCCATTGCCCGGGCGCTGGCGGCGCGTCCCAAGGTGTTGTTGATGGACGAGCCGACGGAAGGCATCCAGCCGAACATCGTCGAGCTGATCGAGCAGGCGATCGTCCGGCTCAACACGGACCTCAACCTCACGATCATCCTCGTTGAGCAGAACGTCGCCTTCGCCCGTCAGGCGGCGCACAGCTTCATCATGATGGAGAACGGCCGGGTCGTCGCCGGGGCCGATATCGGCGAACTGACCGACGAGGTCGTCCAGCGGCACATGACGATCTGAGGCGAGGCGCGGACATGCATGTGGCAACCGAGATCATCGGCAACATCACCGACCCCGGCATGGGCGGCCGGCTCCACCGGCTCGACCATTCCGGTGGTCTCGAGACCGTCGCTCTTCCGCGGGCCGACCTTGCCCGCCGGCGGCTCAAGGCGCTGACCGACAAGGGGACGCCGATCGCGGTCGCGCTGCCGCGTTCGCAGCGCCTCTTCGACGGTGCGATCCTGGTGCTCGGTGAGGATCGTGCGGTGATCGTGCGGGTCGAGCCGGAAGCCTGGCTTCGTCTCCGCCCGGCCGACAGCGCCGCGGCGCTCGCCGTCGGCTATCACGCCGGCAACCTTCACTGGCGCGTCGGCTTCGACGGCGGCGACCTGCTGGTCGCGCTGGAGCATGACGAAAAGCAGTATCGCGACCGCCTCGCCGACCTTGTCGAAGGGGGGCGGGTACGGATCATCGAGACCGGGCCGGCGGCGGAGGGTGTCGACGCATGAGTGACGAACCGCTCGCCATGCTCCGCCTGCTGCAGATCAGCGACAGCGCCTTTCCGAGCGGCAGCTTCGCCTTTTCCGGCGGCCTCGAGACGCTCGCCGCCGACGGGCTGGTCACCGACGTCGCATCGCTCGACGACTTCCTTCGCGGCCAGGCGATTCCGCGCTGGGCCGGCATGGACCGCTGGTTCATCCGCAAGGCTCGCGACGCGGCGCCGGACGCGAAGGTGCTCGCCGATCTCGACCGCTTCTGCGAAGCCCATGTCGCGGTCGAAGCGCTCGGCGAGGCTTCCCGGCGGGTCGGGCTCGCGACGCTCACCACCCATTCCCGCATGGGAACGCCGGGCGCGGCCGCCTACCGGGCGCGCGTCGTCACCGGCGAGGTTCACGGCCATGCACCGATCGTCCAGGGGCTGATCGGCTCGGGACTCGCCCTGCCGGCCGGCGCCGTCGATGCCGGCGCGCTTTATAGCGCGGTCAACAGCGTGGCGACGGCGGCCATCCGCCTCGGCATCGTCGGGGCGCTCGAGGCGCAGACGCTGCTCGCCGGGCTGGGCATCGCGATGGCGGAGGCGCTTGCCGCCGAGCCGCCGCTCCTCCCTTCCGCCTTCACGCCGCTCGCCGATATCGCCGTCTCCCGCCGCGCCGGCCAGGCTGGCCGACTCTTCTCGTCCTAGGAGGACGGTCCTGCGATGCTGCTCACCCCGACCGAACTCGAACGCCTGACGATCTACACCGCGGCCGAACTTGCGCGGAAGCATCGCGGCAAGGGGCTGAAGCTCAGCTATCCGGAGGCGATCGCGCTGATCTGCGACGAGATCCTCGAGGGCGCACGCGAGGGGCGCAGCGTCGCTGACCTGATCGGTTTCGGTTCGACCATCCTCACCACCGACGACGTCATGCCGGGCGTTGCCGAGATGATGCACATGATCCAGGTCGAGGGCGTCTTCCCCGACGGCACCAAGCTGGTGACGGTGCATGAGCCGATCCGGCCGGGCAACGAGCCGATCCCGAAAGCCGACCCGCCGGGGGCGATCCGCGCCGCGGCCGGCGAGATCGAGATCAACGCAGGTCGACCGAAGACCGCACTCACAGTGCTCAATACCGGCGACCGGCCGGTACAGATCGGCAGCCATTTCCACTTCTTCGAGGTCAACAAGGCGCTCGACTTCGACCGCGGCGAGGCCTTCGGCAAGCGACTCGACATCCCGGCCGGTACCGCCGTCCGCTTCGAGCCCGGGCAATCCAAGGCGGTGACGCTGGTGCCGTTCGGCGGCAGCGGGACAATCGGCGGGCTCAACGCGCTGACCAACGAGTCGGCGCTGGACGAGACCGGCAAGCAGGCGGCGATCGCCCGCGCCCGCGCCGCCGGTTTCAAGGGAGCCTGAGCAATGGCCACCATGTCCCGCGCCGACTATGCGGCGATGTACGGCCCGACCAAGGGCGATCAGGTCCGCCTCGGCGACACCGAGCTCTGGGCCGAGATCGAGCATGATTTTGCGGTGCCCGGCGACGAGTGCCTGCATGGCGGTGGCAAGACGCTCCGCGACGGCATGGGGCTGGTCGCCGGGGTGAAGAGCACGGACGGCGTGCTCGACATGCTGATCTGCAATGTCGTCGTCATCGATGCGGTGCTCGGCATCGTCAAGGGCGACCTCGGCATCAAGGATGGCAGGATCGTCGGCCTTGGCAAGGCCGGCAATCCGGCGGTGATGGACGGCGTCCATCCCGACCTGATCGTCGGTGCTGCGACGACGGTGCGTGACGCCGAAGGACTGATCGCCACCGCCGGGGCGATCGACGTCCACGTCCATTTCGATTCCGCCCAGCTCGTCGAGCATGCCCTCGCCTCGGGCATCACGACGATGCTCGGCGGCTCGCTCGGGCCGATCACGGTCGGCATCGACTCAGGCGGGCCGTTCAATGTCGGCAAGATGCTGCAGGCGGCCGAGCAATGGCCGATGAATTTCGGCTTCCTCGGCCGCGGCAATTCCTACAAGCCCGAAGCGCTGGTCGAGCAGATCGAGACCGGCTGCCTCGGCCTCAAGATCCACGAGGACTGGGGGGCGATGCCGGCGACGATCGACTGTTGCCTCGGCGTCGCCGACGACCTCGACTTCCAGGTCCAGCTCCACACCGACACGCTGAATGAGAGCGGCTTCGTCGAGGATACGCTCGCCGCGATCGGCGGCCGCACCATCCACATGTACCACACCGAGGGGGCGGGCGGCGGCCACGCACCGGACATCATCCGGGTCGCGGGCGTCCCGAACTGCCTGCCGTCGTCGACCAATCCGACCAATCCCTACACGGTCAACACCTTCGATGAGCACCTGGACATGACCATGGTGTGCCATCACCTCAATCCGGCGATCCCGGAGGACGTAGCCTTCGCGGAAAGCCGGATTCGCGCCCAGACCATCGCGGCGGAGGACGTGCTCCACGACATCGGCGCGATCTCGATGCTCGGCTCCGACAGCCAGGGCATGGGGCGGATCAACGAGGTGATCTGCCGGACCTGGCAGCTCGCCTCGAAGATGAAGGTGCAGCGCGGTCGGCTGCCGGAGGAGACCACCGGCGGCGACAACGAGCGGATCAAGCGCTTCATCGCCAA
>JAGRKY010000809.1 GCA_020442095.1 Bauldia sp. | reverse complement strand
AGGACTGGCTCCGCTATGGCGTCACCGCGCGCCGGAAGCGCAACCAGGGGCGACTGCGGGCGCTTAACGACCTGCGTCGCGACCGGCGCGAGGCCCGGGCGAGACAACCGACGGGCAGCGTCACCATGTCGACCCAGGAAGCCCGCCAGTCCGGCAAGCTGGTGATCGAGGCCGAAGAAATCGTCAAGAGCTACGATCACCGGCCGATCGTCCGCGCCCTGTCGATCCGGATCGAACGCGGCGACAGGATCGGCATCGTCGGCCCGAACGGAGCCGGCAAGACGACGCTGGTCAACCTGCTGACAGGCGTTCTGTCGCCCGATTCCGGCGAGGTGAGGCTCGGGGCCAATGTCGAGCTCGCCACCCTCGACCAACGCCGCGAGAGCCTCGACCCGGAAGCGACGGTCGCCGAGGTCCTGACCGACGGTCGCGGCGACACGGTCATCGTCGGCGGTGAAGCGCGTCACGTCGTCGGCTACATGAAGGATTTCCTCTTCCGGCCGGATCAGGCACGAGCGCCGGTCAAGGCGCTGTCCGGCGGAGAGCGCGGCCGGTTGATGCTGGCGCGGGCACTGGCACGGCCGTCAAACCTTCTCGTTCTCGACGAGCCCACCAACGACCTCGACCTCGAAACCCTCGACCTGCTCCAGGAGATGCTTGCCGACTTGCCCGGGACATTGATCCTCGTCAGCCACGATCGTGACTTCCTCGACCGGATCGTGACAGCGACCCTTGCCTCGGATGGCGATGGCGAGTGGACGCTTTACGCCGGTGGCTATTCGGACATGGTCGCGCAGCGGGGCCACGGCATCGGTGGGCGGGCACGGCCTGATACAGGGCGAGACCGCTCCGCGCCGAAGGAGGACACCACGCCGAAGCCTCGTGCGAAGTCGAAGCAACGGCTCTCCTTCAACGACCAGCACGCGTTGAAGACCCTGCCCGGGCGGATTGCGGAGCTGACGAAAGACGTGCGCCGTCACGAGGAAACGCTGGCCGATCCGGACCTCTATGCGCGCGACCCCGACGCCTTTGCCGGCGCGACCAAGGCGCTGACGACGGCGCAGGAGTCCCTCGCGGAGGCCGAGGACGAGTGGCTGCGGATAGAGCTGCTCCGCGAGTCGATCGAGGAAACCTAGTCTAGAGCAGCGTGATCATGCGCGCTGCTTTCAGCTCGCCTTGAGGAAGTGCGGCTGCTGGGACCCGAAGGCCGGATCGTTGAGCGGCGTCTCAAGCGATTCGAGGAACTCCTCGCACCAGCGGTTGACGTTGTAGCGGGTCAACTGGTCGTACATGCTCCGCCACCGCGAGATGCGCTCGTCGCGCGGCATGGCGACAGCGCCGGCAATGGCGCCAGCCGTCGACTCCATGTCGTAGGGATTGACCAGCACGGCGCCGTCGAGCTCGCGGGCCGCGCCGGCAAAGCGCGATAGAACCAGCACCCCCGGGTCCTCGGGCTTCTGCGCCGCCACGAACTCCTTGGCGACGAGATTCATGCCATCGCGCAGCGGCGTGACGAGACCGACATCGGCGAGCCGATAGAGGCCGGCAAGCGTCGTACGCTTGATGGTCCGGTTGATATAGCGGATCGGCACCCAGTCGAGATCGCTGAAGGCGCCGTTGATGCGGCCGGCCGTCTCGGCGATCTCGCGCTGCATCTCAGCATATTCGGGGACTTCCGAGCGCGATTTCGGCGTCACCTGAAGGTAGACCACCTTGCCATGCGAGGCGGGGTTCTTCTCGAGGTACCGCTCGTAGGCCAGCATCCGCTGGTCGATACCCTTGGAATAGTCGAGCCGATCGACGCCGATGATCAGCTTGCGGTCGCCCAGGCTGACCGCCATTCGTTTGACCAGCGCGTTGTTTTCGGCCTCGACGGCGATCCTGGTGAATTCCTCGGTCTCGATGCCGATCGGGAACGCCCCGACCTTGAATTCACGATCGCCGGCACGGAAGGTTCCGCGACTCGTCTCGCGGCCGAGACCTTCGCGGACCAGGCAGTTGACAAAATTCTCGGCGTCATAGTCGATCTGAAAGCCGACGAGATCGTAGCTGGTGAAGGCTTCGAGGAGGCGGCGATGCCAGGGCATGGCGAAGAAGACGTCCGGCGGCGGCCATGGGATATGGAGGAAGAAGCCGATCTTGTTGGTGATGCCGCGGGCGCGCAATTCCGCCGCGAGCGGGATCAGGTGATAGTCCTGCACCCAGATGACATCGTCCGGTCGGATCTGCGCGGCCAGGATGCGGGCGAAGAAGGCGTTGACGCGGAAATAGCCGGTCGTGTCGCGGCGGTCGAAATCGGCAAGGTCGAGCCGATAATGGAGGAGCGGCCAGAGAGCGCGATTGGCGAATCCGCTATAATATTCCTCTTGGTCACGCTTGGTGAGGTCGACCAGCGAGAAGGTGATATTCCCCTCGACCCGGGTCCGGATATGCTCGCTCTCCGCCTCGGATTCGGCTGTCTCGCCGGACCATCCGAGCCAGAGCCCGCCGCGGTCCCGAAGCGCTGCCTGAAGGGCGACTGCCAATCCCCCGGCGCTCGCCCCTTTGTCAGCCGGCGGCGGAACGCGGTTGGAAACGACAATCAGCCTACTCAAGACAACCTCCCGTTAGCTCGATGACTATGAGGCCAATGCACGATCAACGCCAGATCGGCGATCAGTTTTCCTCCTTATCGTCAATATATTGCATCGCAGCATTATTTTCCAGATAGTTGGGCAATTCAGCGCAGTTGCTGGCCGACCAGATCGGCAAGCCATGCGCGTACTCCGTCGGGATTGTCGAATGCTTGACGCGCATGGCTGCCTTGTTGGGCATCACCGACCCTCAATGCCCGCCCTCCGCGGCGAACCGCCTCTTTGAACATGCTCTCGTCGGTCACGTCGTCGCCGACCGCCAGGGGGCGTTTCCCCTTGAATCCAGGGTTTTCCATGAAAACGCCAAGCGCGTGGCCCTTGTCGGCATGGGCCGGTCGGATCTCGAAGACCGCCTTGCCGGGCTGCACGGTCAGCACGTCCTCCGCTGCCGCCGCCGCCTCGCGCACCTCCGCCTCGACCGCATCATGCAGCTCCGGGACGGCACGGAAATGGACGGCGAGCGCCAGCCCCTTGTCCTCGAGCAGGGTGCCGGCATGTCCGGCGACAAAGTCTGCCAGACGGTTCCTTATCCCGGAGAGCGCGTCCGCCACCGCCGGCGCCTCGATGCGCCCGTCGGGAAAACGCAATTCGGTACCATGGACGGCACCGACCGGGAGGCGAACCGGCG
>JAGRKY010000808.1 GCA_020442095.1 Bauldia sp. | reverse complement strand
CTCGACGAGCCGACCGCCGTCCTGACTCCGCAGGAGACGCGCGAACTCTTCGCCACGATCCGTACCCTCGCCGAGAATGGTCATTCGATCATCTTCATCACCCACAAGCTCCGCGAGGTGCTTGCTGTCTCCGATCGCATCTCGGTGATGCGACAGGGACGGATCGTAGCGACGCTCGACAACAAGGATGTGACCGCGCAGGAAATCGCCAGCCTGATGGTCGGCCGAACGGTCCTGCTCCGCGTCGCCAAGAGCAAGGCGCAGGCTAGCGACGAGGCGCTCCTCAAGGTCGACGGCCTGACCGCCCGCGGCGAACGCGGCGAGACCGCGGTGGACGACCTGTCGCTGACCGTCCGCTCCGGCGAGATCGTCGGACTTGCCGGCGTGCAGGGCAACGGCCAGGACGAGCTGGTCGAGTGCATCGCCGGCCTCAGGAGCCCGGTCACCGGCACGATCGACATCTGCGGCCGCAAGGCGATCGCCAATCCCCGCGCCAACCGTGCGGCCGGCCTCGCCTACATCCCCGCCGATCGCGGCGGCGTCGGCCTGTCGCTCGACAGCGCCATCTGGGAGAACCTCACCGTCGGCCATGTCGAGGAATTCGGCCGCGGCCCGCTGCTTGCCATCCGTGCCGCGCGGCAGCGGGCGGGCTCGCTGATCAAGAGTTTCGACATCCGCGGCGCCGAACTCGACAAGCGCGCCGGCTCGCTTTCCGGCGGCAACCAGCAGAAGGTCCAGGTCGCCCGCGAACTGACCCGCGACGCGCGCCTGGTGCTTGCCGAACAGCCATCCCAGGGTGTCGATATCGGCGCTATCGAGTCGATCCACCGGACGCTGGTCGAGATGCGCGACGCCGGCCGCGCCGTCTTCGTCATCTCCGCCGACCTCGACGAGATCTTCTCGCTGTCCGACCGCATCCTCGTCATCTATCGCGGCCGCATCGTCGCCGATCTCGTCACCGAGGAGACCGATGCCGAGACCGTCGGCCGCTACATGGGCGGTCTCGAGGACAACGCCCTGCTCGAACCCGAATCCCAGACTGGCCACGAGGCGTCCGACCATGTCCGCTGAAGCCGCCGCCCCGACCGGCCCGCATTTCTCCCTGGCGGAGCTCTTCCGGCCGCTGGTCCAGCCGATCATTGCGGTGGCGATTTCGGTCCTGGTCGGTGGCCTGCTGGTGCTCACGCTCGGCGAGAACCCCTTCGAGATCTACTGGCTGCTGATCAGCGGCAGCCTGGTCGGCTGGCCGAATTTCCTGGTCACCTTGCAGATGATGAGCCCGCTGCTCTTCACCGGACTGGCGGTCGCCATCTCCTTCCGCGCCGGGCTTTGGAACATCGGCGCCGAGGGCCAGATGATCATGGGCGCCCTCTTCGCCGGCATAGCCGGCTATGCGGTCGACCTGCCGACCTTCCTCCATATCCCCTTCTGCCTTGCCGCGGCGTTTCTCGGCGGCCTGCTCTGGGCGCTGATTCCGGCCGTCCTGAGAGTCTGGCTCAACGTCAACGAGATCGTCGTCTGCCTGATGATGAATCCGATCGCCCTGCTCTTCTCCGGCTATGTATCGACGCATCTCCTCAAGGCGCCGGGTCCCACCAACAAGCTGCCGGACATCGCCGAGACCGCGATGCTGCCGACCTTCTCGCTCTATTCCCAGGTCAATGCCGGCTTCATCATCGGCCTCGCGCTCTGCCTGCTCTTCGCCGCCATCAACGGCTGGACCAAGAAGGGCTTCGAGTGGAAGATCATGGGCCTCGCCCCGCGCTTCGCCTATTACGGCGGGATCAGGGTGCCAATGCATGCGGTCGTCGTGATGATGATCAGCGGCGGCATTGCCGGCCTCGGCGGCGCGGAGCAGGTTCTCGGTGAATACCGCGCCTTCTACGACAACTTCTCGCCGGGCTATGGCTTCGACGGCATCGCGGTCGCGATGCTGGCCAACTTCAACCCGATCGGCGTCGTTCTCGCCGCCTTCCTGTTCGGCGCCCTTAACGGCGGCAGCGCCGTCCTCCAGATGATGACCGGCCTCAGCAAGTACCTTGTCCAGGTCCTCCAGTTCATCGTCGTCCTGATCCTTGCGGCCCAGTTCACCTGGGGCTGGCTGCGCAGCCGCAAGAACCCGATCACCGCCCAGGAAGACCGGCTCGAGCCGGAGACCGAGGAGAGCTGAGCCATGGACTCCGACATTGCCTTTTCGGCCGTACGCATCTCGACGCCGCTGATCTTCGCCGCAATGGGGGGCCTCCTCACCTACCAGGCCGGCATGCTCAACATCGCCCTCGACGGCTTCATGATCGTCGCCGCCTTTGCCGCGATCGCCGTTGCCTATGTCACCGGCAGCCTCGGCCTGGCACTGCTCGCCGGCATCTTCTTCTCGGTGGTCATGGCCGCCCTGCTGGCGCTGTTCAACCTGCGTTTCCGGGCCCATATCTTCATCGCCGGCATCGCGGTGACCTTCCTCGCCTACGGGCTGACCGCACTGCTTCTGAAGGGCCTCCTCGGCGAGGACGGCGTCTTCTCCTCCAACACCATCCCGACCTTCTCGACCATCGAGCTCCCCCTGATCAAGGACATCCCCTGGATCGGCCGCGTCCTGAGCGGCCACACGATCCTCGTCTATCTCGCCTACCTGTCGGTCCCCGTCGTTGCCTGGTTCCTCTACAGGACGCGCTGGGGCCTCAGGGTGCGGGTCGTCGGCGAGGCCGAAGATGCAGCGCTGGCCGCCGGCGTAAACGTCGAGCGGATCAAGCTGCAAACGA
>JAGRKY010000807.1 GCA_020442095.1 Bauldia sp. | reverse complement strand
GGAAAGGTCACGTCGTGACGCATCAGCTCGAAGGCCGGGTTGTCCATCAGGTGGCGGATGTGGTCCTTGGATCCGGTGAAGAAATTGTCGACGCAAAGAACGTCGTGGCCCTCCGCGATCAGCCGATCGCACAGATGCGAGCCGAGGAACCCCGCGCCGCCCGTTACCAGTATGCTGCTCATCGAATAACCTGACTCCGGTTCGATCCTGTCACCCATTGCCGGCGAGGCCGGGACAGTCCATGCGACACGCCTTCCGGTTCCGCGAGTGCAGGCCGCGCGCGGGGCCCGACACGTCCCGGCACGGACCACCGCGCGTTGTTCGGAAGGATGCTGAGGCTCCCAAGCAGGCCACCGGCCCTGCCGTACGGCGACAATCGTTCGTCGGCGCTAGAGTTATCCGGCTCTCGGGACCAATACAAGGATGCGCCTCTCAACCGTCACCATGTATGGGTCTTCTTTGCACCCGGTCCGCCAGGCCCCTGTTCGACGAGCCACGCCTCCAGCGCCTGGGTCTCGGCGAAGGAAAAGACCATGCCGAGCTTCGAGCGTCGCCACAGGATATCGTCCGCGGTCCGCGCCCACTCCTCCCGCACCAGATACCGCGCCTCGGCCTCGGTAAGGTTCCCCCCGAAGGCGCGGCCGAGGTCCGCCATCGACCGGGCGCCAGAGACGATCGACTGGGCAAGCGTCCCGTAGGTGCCGGCAAGCCGCGCGGCGAGGCGCTCGCCGATGAAGGGATAGCCGGCGCGCAGCGCTCTCTCGAGCGACGGCAGCCCGCCAACCTCGAACGCCCCTCCCGGCAATGCCGCGCCGCTCGTCCAGGCTTTCCCCGCCGGCCGGCCGGCCGCGACCCTGTCGACCGTCCGCTCCGCCAGCCGGCGACCCGTCGTGATCCGCCCGCCATAGACCGAGATCAGCGGCGCCCGGCCCTCGCCATCCTCCACCTCGATCGTCCCGTCACGGTCCGGCTCGCCCGCCCGCCCGTCGTCGCGGATCGCACGGACGCCCGCCCGGCTCCACACGATCTGGTCCTCGAAGACCGGCCGGCGGAGATAGGCGCTGAGCGTGGTGGTGAGATAGGCGCTCTCGGCGATGTCGGCGGCGACGTCGCCCGGATCGCCATGGAAATCCTCGTCCGCCGACCCGACCAGGGTGTAGTCGCCGGCATAGGGCATGGCGAAGATCATCCGCCTGTCGCTCGTCCGGAAGGCATAGGCGCGATCGTGGTCGAACAGCCTCGGCAGCACGATCTGGGTCGACTTGACCATCCGTATCCGTGGCGGCCGGCTGGCGTCGATGACATGGTTGAGCATGTCCGCCGTCCATGGCCCGGTAGCATTGACCAGCACCCTTGCCATCACCGCGAAACGCTCGCCGCTGTCGCTCGACTCCAGCGACAGGCGCCAGACCCGCCCCTCCCGCTCGGCGATGACGCAGCGCAGCCGCGGATTGATGCTGGCGCCGCGGGTCCGCGCATCCATCGCGTTGAGGATCACCAGCCTCGAGACGTCGACCCGGCAGTCGGAATATTCGACCGCGCCGGCAATATCGTCCTGAAGCGCCCCGTCGATCGCCGGGTCGAGACGGTCGATCAGCCGGGTCGGGGGAAGCAGGCGCCGGCCGGCGAGCCGGTCGTGGGCGAGGAACCCCGCACGAAACAGCGTCTTCTGCGCCATCCTGTTGCGGAACGGCAGGACGAAGCGCAGGGGACGAACGATATGGGGCGCCGCCGCCAGCAGACGTTCGCGTTCCCTCACGCCTTCCCGGAGGGCGCCGAGGGCAAAGCGATCGCGACGCCGGAACCCGCCGTCGACGAGGCTCGTCGTGGTCGACGAGCCTGCTTCGGCCAGATCGCCCTGCTCGCACAGGAAGACGGAAAGCCCCCTGCCCGCGGCGTCGCGCGCGATCGAGCAGCCGGTGATGCCGCCCCCGATGACGGCAAGATCGTACACCTGTGCCACCAAGCCCCATCATCCCCGCTCATGGCCCGGGCCAACAATGGCCCAGACCGCGGCAAATGCGAAGCGATCAGGGAAGCGAGCGCGATATCTGCTGGGCGACCGCGCGCAATTCGGGCAGGAACCGGTCGCGCAATTCCTCCCGGCTCGCACGACTGGCATGGGCGGAAAGGTTGATCGCGGCGACGTTGACGCGGCTGCGGGTGACGATCGGCACGGCAAGCGACCGCAGCCCGTGCTCGAGTTCCTCGTCGACGATCGAATATCCCTGCCGGCGATCCTCCACGATGCGTTCCAGCAGCGCCTCCGGGTCGACGATCGTGCGCGGGGTGAATGCCTTGAACGCGAGTTCCGCGATCTCCTCCCGCAGGGTCTGTTCGGAGAGGAATCCGAGCTGGACGCGGCCGAGCGAAGTGAAGAAGGCCGGAAGCCGCGTGCCAACGGCAATGGTCGTCGACATGATCCGGTGGGGCGCCGGCATCCGCGCCACATAGACGATCTCGGTGCCCTGGAGGATCGCCGCCGAGCAGGATTCCTTCAGCGAATGGCTGAGCTCCTTCATCAGCGGCTCGGCCCTGTCGATCCATGACTGGGTGGTGAGATAGGCGAAGCCGAGCTCGAGGATCCGCGGCGCCAGCGAGAACTGCCGGCCCTGCTGCGACACGTAGCCGAGTTCGGCCAGCGTCCTCAGCACGCGCCGCGACGCGGCCCGCGAAAGCCCCGTCACCTCCGCCGCTTCGGAGAGCGTCATCCGCTGCCGCTGCTCGCCGAAGGAACTCAGCACGGCGAGCCCCTTGGCGAGCGTCGTCATGAATTCCTTGTCCGGGACGAAGCCGCCGCCGGCCCGTGATGTCGCGTCCGAAAAGTCGTGTGCCGTTGACACAGATGGCTGCCCAAATAATGATGGTCGGATAACGAACTTCTGTTCGATAATCGAACGAAAACGAGGCCGGGTCAACAGGCCAGATCCCACGGAGGAAACCAAGATGAAGAAGGTGTTTTCGACGCTAGCCGCGGCGACCGCTGCGGCCCTGCTCCTCGGCGGCGGCGCCGTCGCCCAGGACAAGATCAAGATCGGCTACGCGGTCTCCAAGACCGGCCCCAACG
>JAGRKY010000806.1 GCA_020442095.1 Bauldia sp. | reverse complement strand
CCCGGCGACGGCGCCACCCTCGCCCGCCAGACCGGCGCCGCCCAGGCCGCCGAGGCCTTCGGGGTCGACCTCAAGGAGCAGTTCTCGGCCTGGGCGCCGGAAACCATGATCAACCAGTTCAAGGAGGCGGTCGCCGCCAAGCCGGACTGCATCGAGATCATGGGTCACCCGGGCGGCACCGCCTTCCACGACCTCGTCAAGGACGCCGTCGACCAGGGCATCGTCGTCACCGTCGGCAATTCGCCGATGACCGAGCTCCAGGCCGAGTTCGGCCCCATGGGCATGGGCTATGCCGGCGTCGACCTCTATGCCGGCGGCACGCTGACCGCCAATGCCATGCTCGGCCAGGGCCTCAAGTCCGGCGACGAAGCCATGGTCTATGGCGTCTTCAGCCAGGCCGAGCGCGGCCAGTCCGAAAAGGGCCTCGCCGACACCCTGGAGAAGGCGGGCCTCACGGTCGACCGCCTCGAGATCACCCAGGAGGCCAACAGCGACGCGTCGCTCGCCGTCCCGGTGCTCGCCGCCTATATCCAGGCGCACCCGAACCTCAAGGCGATCGGCACCCAGCACGGCGGCATTACCAGCGTCCTTGCCGAAGTGTTGAAGAAGGCCGGCAAGAAGCCCGGCGACATCGTCGTCGGCGGTATCGATCTCGCCCCGGCGACGATCGACGGTCTGGAATCCGGCTACGTCTCCGCCACCCTCGACCAGCTCCTCTACCTGCAGGGCTTCATGCCGGTCGTCCAGTGCGTGATGAGCAAGAAGTACAAGATGCCCGGCCTGTCGCTGAACACCGGCGCCGGCACGGTGACGCCCCAGACGATCGGCGGCCTCGTCGACCTGATCGACGAAGGCATCCGCTGATCCCGGCACGCGGCCAAGGCGTCGGCGGCAAGCCCGCCGGCGCCTTCCTATCCTCTCGCTGAACACCTCGTCCGGACGATAGCGCGCTGTTTTGCGCGGTCCTTCAACCTGTCATTTCACTGACGCCGGGCGTCAGCGTCGTGACGGTCGGTACCTCCCATAAAGGCGGTGCAACGGCGTTCATCCAGGCGCCGTCAGGAAAGGAGGGACACATGTTGTTTCGCACGATTGCCATCGCCGCCGCTCTCGCCTTTGCAGGCGCGGCTGCCGCCCCGATCGCTTCCACGGCGGTGTTCGCCAGGGACAAGGGGCACGCCGAGCATTCCGGTCACAACGACCGTGGCGACAAGAACCATGACAAGAAGCACGCCGAAAAGAACGGCGGCGACAGGAAGCATGACGGTAGCCATGACAAGCACCGGAATGGCGACCGCAAGCACGACTGATATCGTGCGCCTTGCTGGAGAGCGCCGGAGAAACCCCTGACCCGGCGCTTTCCAGCCCCTATGTCTTTCGTCGTCTCAGCGGCTGCATCGCGACGATGCCGAGCGCCGGCCCGATAGCCAGCGCCGCCAGCACGATCGGCCATCCAAACAGGCCGGCGAGCAGCGGCGTCGCCTGCACCGTGACGATCGTCAGGGCAAAGCCGATCGCCGTTTGGAAGGTCATCAGGCTGCCGGCGAGGTGCGGTGGGGCCGCGTCGGCGACCAGCGCCGAGAACTGCGCGGAATCCGGTATCACCGCGATCCCCCAGATCAGGATCAGCACGAAGGTGATCCACACCGGACCGCCGAAGGTCAGCGCGGTCAGGATCGCGGCGCTGCCGCTGACCGCCATCGCGATGATCGTCACCTCCGCCCTGCCGATCCGGTCAGCCACCTTGCCGGCGGCGACACAGGCGAACGCGCCGAGGCCGATCGCGAGGAAGGCGGTGAGCACCCCGAGCCGCTCGGCCCGCGGCAATGCCAGGCTCGCGGCGTAGGAGACCGTCGAGGCAGCCCCGATCCACGCCCACATCGCGTAGAGCTCCCACATGTGGCCGAAATAGCCGAGATAGGCGTTGCGTATGCGCGGCTCCGTCCAGGCGAGCCGGACGGCTCCGACTTCCAGCCGCGGCGCCCGTGCATGGTTCGGTCCGAGCCCGGCGGCGAGCGCCAGCAGGCCCCCGACCACCGCCAGCAGCGAAACCGCGACGACCGTTGGCCGCCATTCGACGCCGCCGAGAAACGCGGCGAGATAGGGCATGGAGCCGCCAAGGGTCAGCGCGCCGACAAGCATGCCGACAAGAAGTCCGCGGTCGCGGGTCCCCCAGCCGACCGCGATCTTCATCCCGACCGGATAGACTCCGGCGAGAAGCGCCCCGGTCGCGAGACGGGCCGCGATCGCCGCATCGCCGCCGATCGGCGCGACAAGCAGTGAGGCATTGGCCAGCGCCGCCAGCACCGCGGAGACCGCGAAGACCCTGCGGGGATCGAAACGGTCGGGTATCCCGCTGATCGAAAAGAACAACGCCCCGATCACGAACCCGGCCTGCACCGCACTCGACAGCAAGGCCTGGCGAACGGACGGGATCCCCGCCTCCCGGACCATGTCGGGCAGCACCGCGGCGGATGTGAACCACAGGCTCATCCCCGCCATTTCGGCAAGGATCAGCAAGGCAATCGACCGGCGTTTCGACGGTTCCATACTGGCCGCCCCCTCCCGACGGGCGCGAAGCTTATCACAGCCGCCCGATCCACGGACCGCGCGCTCTCTGGTCCCGTCGGCTGGCCGAAGCAACACCCGCGTCGCGACCGCTCCTCCCTCGACACGCGAACAACCTTCCGTAAGGATCGGCCCGGACTCGGGGAATCGACTTCACGAAATCCGCATGACCGAAGCGCAGCCGCCCGCCACGCCCCGCATCCTGATCGACGCCGACGCCTGTCCGGTGAAGGAGGAGACCTTGCGTGTCGCCCAGCGCTATCGCCTGGCCGTCGTCATCGTCTCCAATGGGGGCTTGCGCCCGTCGCGCGATCCGCTCGTCAGCCACGTCGTCGTCCCGCGCGAGCCGGACGCCGCCGACGACTGGATCGTCGACCATGCGGCGACCGGCGATATCGTCGTCACCGCCGACGTCCTTCTTGCTGCCCGCTGCGTCGAGAAAGAGGTGACGGTCGTCGGCCCCGACGGCCGCCCCTTCACGCCCGACTCGATCGGCATGGCCGTCGCCATGCGCAATCTCAAGCAGCAGCTCCGCGAAACCGGCGAGATACCCGGCTACAATCGCGGTTTCACCAGGGCCGACCGCTCGCGCTTCCTCGGCGAACTCGACCGGCTGGCCCGTCGCGCGAAGGCAGGCGCATGATCGAGTCCCTCGCCTTTCTCCTCCTCGCCCAGCTTGCCGGGGAGGTCTTCGTCCGCGCCATCGGGCTGCCGATCCCCGGCCCGGTCATCGGCCTGATCCTCCTCGCCCTGATCGTCGCCTGGCGCGGCATCCCGCCGGCCCTCCGCGAGACCTCGCTCGGGCTGCTGCGCAACCTGTCCCTGCTCTTCGTCCCGGCCGGCGTCG
>JAGRKY010000805.1 GCA_020442095.1 Bauldia sp. | reverse complement strand
CCGGCATCCTGACGATCGCGCGCGATTTCTCCTGCGTGATCCTGACCGCCGATCACGAGCTGCTGACGGCATCGGACAGCCTGCCGATCCATGTGCTCCGCGGGCCGGAGATCATGTGCAGGACGATGACCGACAACCATCCGGAGCTGCGCCGCGGCGACGCCTATCTGCACAATTCGCCGTATCACGGCTGCACGCATCCGGCTGATCATTCGATCCTCATCCCGGTGATCGACGATGACGGCATCCACCGCTTCACGGTGCTCGCCAAGGGCCACCAGGCCGACTGCGGCAATGCGCTGCCGACCACCTATATGGGCGCCGCCAAGGACGTCTACGGCGAGGGGGCGCTGATCTTCCCGGCGGTCAAGATCCAGAGCGATTACCAGCACAACATGGACCTGGTGCGGATGTGCCGGATGCGCATCCGGGTGCCTGACCAGTGGTGGGGCGACTATCTCGCGACGCTTGGCGCCGCGCGGGTCGGCGAGCGGGAGATCCTGGCGCTTGGCCGGGAGGTCGGCTGGGACGCGCTGCAGGCCTATTGCCAGTCGTGGTTCGACTATAGCGAACAGCGGATGGTCGATGTGATCCGGGCGATGCCGGAGGGGACGGTGACGCGCAAGAGCCGTCACGATCCCTTCCCGGCGACGCCGGCCGACGGCGTCGAGATCAAGGTGACGGTCGACGTCCAGCCGGAGAAGGCGATGATCGAGGTCGACCTTCGCGACAATCCCGACTGCATGGAGAACGGCATCAACCTCTCCGAAGGCTGCGCGCTTTCGGCGCCGATGGTCGCGATCTTCAACTCGATCGACCATACGGTGCCGAAGAACGAGGGGAGCTTCCGCCGCATAAAGGTGCATATCCGCGACAATTGCTGCGTCGGCCGGCCGCGCCACCCGACCTCCTGCTCGGTCGCGACGACCAACCTCGCCGACCGCGTCGCCAACCCGGTGCAATGCGCGATCGCCGACCTTGCCGACGGCTACGGCATGGCCGAGACCGGCGCGGTGATCCCGCCGTCGTCGGGCGTGATCTCCGGCGTCCATGACGGCGAGCCCTTCGTCAACGAGGTCTATCTCGGCTGCACCGGCGGCGCCGGCACGCCGACCACCGACGGCTGGCTGACCATCCTCCATGTCGGCAATGCCGGCATGTGCTACCAGGATTCGATCGAGATCGACGAGCTGCGCCATCCGATCCTCGTGCACGAGCGGCGGCTGATGCCCGATACCGAGGGCGCCGGCCGGTTCCGCGGGGCGCTCGGCGCCTATTCGGAATTCTCGCCGCTCGGCTGCGAGATGACCGTCGCCTATGTCAGCGACGGCAACGCCAACCCGGCGGCCGGGACGCGCGGCGGTCTCCATGGCGGGCCCTCGTCGCAATTCCGCAAGCTCGGCGACGGCACGCTGGAGCCGGTGCCGGGATGCGCCGAGGTGGTGATCGGCCCCGACCAGGCGATGGTTTCGATCAGCTGCGGCGGTGGCGGCTACGGGCCGCCGCAGGAACGCGATCCCGAGCGCGTCGCCAACGACGTGCGCGAAGGCTGGGTCAGCCGCGAGAGGGCGGAGAGCATCTACGGCGTCGCCCTGACGGCGGCACTCGACCTCGACACGGAGAGGACCGCGCTGCTACGCAACGGTACCGGGCCGGCCTGACACCGGATCGCGTATCGACCCACGGGGATCATGACCATGAAGTTGACGGGCTATAGCGATCGCTGGTCGGTGCGTCCCGGCGAGACGATGACCTTCCATGTCCACAGCGTCGCGCCGACCTATCGCGCGCAACTGGTGCGGCTGATCCACGGCGACGAGAATCCCTATGGGCCGGGCTTCAAGGAGATCGAAGTCGCGAGTGCACTGGACGGGAGTCACGAGGGCGCGCCGCGAACGATCCGGAAGGGCTCCTACGGCGTCGTCGCGCAGGCGATGCCGGCGGGGGACTTTTCCATTGAGGTCTGGATCTGGTCGACATTGCCGGGGCCTGGCCGGCAGGGGATCATGGTCTGGACGTCCGGCGACACTTCAGCCTTCGGACTTTTTCTCGGGGCCGATGGACATCTCGAGCTCGGCGGGGAGGGCGTGCCCGTCGTACGCTCGCTCCGGGCGCTGGCGCCCCGGCAGTGGTATCGCGCGACGGTGGCCGTTTCGGCCGGCAGCGTGGCGCTGAGTGTCACGCCGAAGATCTGGCTGCCGGAATCGGGGCATTCCGACCGCGTCGAGGCAAAGCTTGCCGCACCGATCGCCTCCGGCGACGGCCGGCTTCTCTTCGCTGCCGGCAGGCTTGAGGAGACGGCGGACGGTCCCTCCCCGCGGGAGGTCTTCAACGGCAAGCTCGCGCGGCCGCGTATTCTGGATGCGGGCGGGCCGACGCTCGCGGCCTGGGATTTCTTCCAGCACGCTGGCAAGGCGATGTTCGCGGGCGTTTCCGGCGGCGCCGACGGGCGGACGGTCAATCGGCCCGCGCGGCTGATGACCGGGCCCGGCTGGCCGGGCGCGACCGATTCGACGATGCCGCTTGCCGACACCCATGACGCCATCCATTTCCATGACGACGACGTTGCCGATGTCGGCTGGCCGGTAAGCCATGACTTCGTGGTTCCCGACGACCTTCCGTCGGGCGTCTATGCGCTTCGTCTGACCAGCGACGCGGACGAGGACTATCTGCCCTTCTTCGTCTGTCCACCGAAGACCGGCGGGAGCCCGGCGCCGCTCGCCGTGCTGATGCCGACGATGAGCTACCTCGCCTATGCCAACGAATCCCTCGATGTCAGCGACTCGGTGCAGGTCTCACCGCGCCAGGACATGACGATTACGCCGGAGCGCTATGCCTATGTCGCCGAGAACGGGCTGAAGAGCCTCTACGACAATCATCGCGACGGCAGCGGCATCGCCTATGGATCGCGGCGCCGACCGATCATCGACTTCCGCCCGAAGGCGCGGTGCCGGACATTCGACGCGCCGCACCAGTTCGCCGCCGACC
>JAGRKY010000804.1 GCA_020442095.1 Bauldia sp. | reverse complement strand
CTCATCATCCTCGACGAGCCGACCGTCGCTCTCGCCGTCGCGGAAGTCCGCAAGGTTCTCGATTTCGTCCGACGAATCAAGGAGTCGGGCCGCGCCTGCATCTACATCGAGCACAACCTCGCCCACGTCCATCAGGTCGCGGACCGGCTGATCGTCCTAGATCGCGGCAAGATCGTCGCGGAAATCTCGCCTAAGGACATGAGCGTGACCGAGCTGACCGAGTTCCTCATCGAGCTCCAGCACGGAAAGAAGGACTAGGGGCGGCACATGGCAAAGCAGCGTGGCCCGTCGCTGGTCGAGCGCTTCGAAGGGCTCCCGATCATCATCGTCTTCTTCGTCCTGCTGGCGCTGTTCATGTACATGGCGCCCCAGGTCTTCCTCCAGCCGTTCATCTACACCACCTTCCTGTCCACCCTGCCGCCCCTCCTCCTGCTGGCGGTCGGGCTGACCTTCGTCATCGGTGCTGGCGAGATCGACCTCTCCTTCCCGGCGATCATCTCCTTCTCCGGCTTCGTCTTCGCGGTCCTGTTCAAGGAATACGACCTCGGCTGGCTGGCGGTGATCGCGGCCTTCGCCTCCGGCATCCTTGTCGGCTTCATCAACGGCATCATCATCGCGAAGATCGGCATCCCGTCCTTCATCGCCACGCTCGGCACCCAGTTCTTCTGGTTCGGCATGGCGACGGTGCTGTCCGGCGGAAAGTCCTATGCGCTGCGCGGCGCCGAGGAGTCCTCGGTCTGGCAGGTCATCGTCGGACGGCCGTTCGACGGCTCGGAAACCGTCTGGGTCGGCCAGCTTCCGATGCAGGCGCTGTGGACGGCGATCATCGTCGCCTTCCTGTGGCTGGTCCTGAAGCGCCACCGCTTCGGCGAGCACGTCCTGTTCATCGGCGATTCCAACGAGGTGTCGCGGGTCGTCGGCATCAACGTCGAGCGCGAGAAGATCAAGATCTTTACGCTGATGGGCGCCCTCGCCGCGATCGCCGCGATCATGCTGACGCTGGAGAACAAGAATTTCTTCGGCAACCAGGGACAGGGCTACCTGCTCACCGCCATTGCCTCGGTCCTGATCGGCGGAACCTCGATCTTCGGCGGCCGCGCCACGGTCATCGGCACCGTCTTCGGTTCGATGATCATCCTGATGATCGAGCCCGCCCTCGTCGCCGCCGGCCTCACCGGAGCCTGGGTGCGGACGGTTCAGGGCCTCGTCTTCCTGATCTCGATCATCTTCTACCTCTACGCCGACGAGCCGCACCGGCGCAGCGCCTTCTTCGCGCGCATGGGCTTGTCGAAGGGATTCGGTCGCGGCCGTCGCGCTGACGACCGAAGCGAACCCGCGCCCGGAGGCGCGGGCGCCACACATAAGTAACGACAAAAGGGAGTGAACCGACAATGAGCATGACGAAAAGACTGCTTGCCGGCGCCGCCGCCCTCGCCATGGTTGCCAATGCCGGCGCCGCCTCGGCCGCGATGATCGGCGATGGCCTGACGATGTACATGCAGATGGGCGGCAACC
>JAGRKY010000803.1 GCA_020442095.1 Bauldia sp. | reverse complement strand
GCAGGGTCCAGAGATAGACCGCGAAGTTCGGCATGGTCCAGGTGACGGCATTGGCGACGGCGTTGAGATAAGCGCCGCGATGACTGGTGACGACGCCCTTCGGCGCACCGGTCGTGCCGGAGGTGTAGCTGACGGCGATGGCATCCCACTCGTCGGGCGGGACCTCGAGCATGGCGAGGGGCCTGTGGTCGGCGAGCAGCGCCTCGTATTCATGGGCGCCGAGCCGCTCGCCGGGACCGGCATATTCGCTGTCGCAGACGTCGATGACGACGGGCCTGCGGCCGTGATCGCGCTCGAGGATGCGGAGCGCCTCGGCGATGACGGGCGAGAACTCGGTGTCGGTGAGGAGGACCGAGGCCTCGCAGTGGTTCATCTGGAAAGCGAGGAGCGCCGCGTCGAGCCGGGTATTGAGGGCGTTGACGACGGCGCCGAGAGCGGGGATGGCATAATGCGCCTCCAGCATCTCGGGGGTGTTCGAGAGCATGGTGCTGACCGTGCTGTTCCGCCCGACGCCGAGGCTGCGCAACGCGGCGGCAAGCCGGGCCGAGCGCTCGCGCGTCGCCGCCCAGTCGTACCGCCGGCTGCCGTGGATTATTGCGGTCCGATCGCCGAATATCTCGGCGCTCCGCTCGACGAAGCTCACCGGCGAGAGCGGGACGAAATTCGCCGCGTTCCGCTCAAGCCCCTCGTCGAAGATGCTTGTCATCCTCCCGGCGTCCTCCCTGTGCGTCGCCGGTCCGGACTATGTCACGGGCCGGCCGAAATGCCGAGAGGCCGACGGGCAACCCCTCACGGGATTTGCCGTCCCCTTCAGAAAATCGTTATGTGGTTAAACGATCCAATGACAACTCAAGGCTCCTGCAATGAAAGTTGTCTATCTGATCCAGGGAGACCGGAGCGAGCCGCTATATCGCATCCCCAAGGGCAGCGACCTTCTCTATCTGCAATGGCAGGCCGATTTCCAGCCCGCGAAAAACAACTTTCATTTCCCGGGTTCAAGCTGGGCGGAGGGGAGGAACGAGCTCTATCGCCGGGCGCGCCTGAAGGGGCAATATGACTACTTCATCTTCATGGATGACGATCTCAGCTTCGATGGCGCAGAGAACCGGCAACACGTCGTCGCCGAAATCCGGAAGCTTGCCCTGACGAAGCCGTCCGCCGCGTTCCGGCTCTGGCGTTCCTATGCGAATTGCCTCGCTTCCCCACCGACGCTGGAGAGTTTCGAGCGGCTGTTGGAGGAGAACGGCTCGCTGGTCGCGGCACCCCGCCACTGGAGACATCCCTGGAACGCCGACCACTCGTTTCAGGACGTTGAGGCTACGACCTTCGCCGATTCATGCATGGTGGCCGTACACCATTCCGTTGCCGACACGCTGCTCCCCCTCACCACGGAATTCGACGATGTGAACTGGTGGATTTGCGGCGAGATATTCTTCGAACGCGCGGCGAAACTCTATTGGGGCCGCGTCCATCGCTTCAGCAACTTGCATGTCTGGAACAAACGGAACCGCCCTTACCCGAAGGAAAGAGGGGGCTGGATGGTGTCCCTTAACCGGATTGGCGAAGCAATCCGCAAACCGATGCCCA
The DNA here is from genome assembly GCA_020442095.1 of Bauldia sp. Next base: position 2,000 of record JAGRKY010000803.1, on the reverse strand, counting down.
GCGTTGCCGCTTCACGGACGCGACCGCCGTCGCTCGACAAGCACACGGCTGTTGTCGTCACCTCGATCGCGCAATCGACCAAGGCACTCCGGATCATCGGCAGGCGATGCGGACGCTCCGACTTCACCTTCTTCATCATCGGCGACGCCAAGACACCGGCGGATTTCCAGATCGATGGCGCCGACTACTGGTCCGTCGGCAGACAGAAGACCCTGCCATTCCGCCTCGCTCGCGCGCTTCCGGAGAACCACTACAGTCGCAAGAACATCGGCTATCTGCTGGCGCTGCAGGATCCGAATACCCGGTTCATCGTCGAAACCGACGACGACAATCTGCCACTCGCAGAATTCTGGCGGCGGCGTCAGCTCGTGCACGAGGTCGATTCCCTCACAGGCACCGGCTGGCTCAACGCGTATCGCTATTTCACCGATCGCAACGTCTGGCCGCGGGGCTTCCCGCTGCAGCAGATCGCTCCCGGCACGGCGGTGAAACCGCAACCGGTCAAGGCAAGCCGAGACTGCTTCGTTCAGCAAGGACTCGCGCAGCACGACCCGGACGTCGACGCGATCTTCCGACTGACACAGCCACTCCCGATCTGGTTCCGGGACCGGCGGCCGATCTACCTGGAACCCGGCCTCTGGTGCCCGATCAACTCGCAAAACACCACCTGGTCGGTCGACGTTGCCGCCCTGATGTACCTGCCGACGCTATGCCCGATGCGCGAAACCGATATCTGGCGAGGACTGGTCGCTCAACGTGTGCTCTGGGCATTGGGAGCGGGCGTCATGGTCCACCAGGCGAGCGTTATCCAGGACCGCAACATTCACGACCTCGACCACGATTTCCGTGAGGAGAGCCGCCTCTATGCACAGGTTGCCGCCGTCGCCGGGGCGCTCGGGGATCTCACCCTCGCGCCCGGCCGGAAGGCGATCGAAGACAATCTTCGACGCTGCTACGAAGAAATGGTGCGCCTCGAGATATTCCCCTCCGCGGAACTCTCACTGCTTGAGTCATGGTGCGACGACCTCGCCATGATCGGCGGTCCATCGCACCACGCCGACAAGCCCGCCTAGGCCTCGCCGGCGGACTCGGGTTCGAGCGGCACCAGCGCCGCCTCGATCCCCCGCCGGTCCGGTTCGAGAAAGGACGGAAGCTGGAGCGCCGAACCCAGCGCCTCCGGCGACTCGTCGACGGCGAAGCCGGGTCCGTCGGTCGCGATCTCGAAGAGGACGCCGCCCGGCTCGCGGAAATAGACAGAGCGGAAATACTTCCGGTCCTTTTGCTCGGTCGGCCATAGCCGGAACTCGTCGGCGAGCCGCAGGACCATCGCGGACTGGGCCGCTTCGTCGGCGGCGCGGAAGGCGACGTGATGGACCGACCCGCGCCCCGACCGACCGGCAAGGAAGCCGCCGACCTCGTGGATATCGACAACACCGCCGACCTTCGCCCCTTCGGCACGGAAGCGATGGATGCTGCCCTCGCGGCCGGCCTCGACGAAGCCGAGGACGCGGGTGAGGATCGCCGCAGTGGGTTCGGCATCGCCGAGCATCAGGGTGACGCCGTGGATGCCACGGATCGCGTGCTCCGCCGGGATATCGCCGTTGGTCCAGGCCGGCTCGGCCTCGGCGCCGACAACGCCAACGAGGGCGAGACTGGTGCCGTCGGGATCGGTGAAGCGCAGCACCGGCTCGCCGAAACGCTTCGCCGGCATGTCGTGCGAGACGCCACGCTCAAGGAAACGGTGGAGCCAGTAGCCGATCGAGGCGGCCGGGACCCGGAAGGCGGTCTCGCTGGTCTCGCCGACGCCGCGACGGCCGGGCGCCGCATGCTCCCAGGGAAAGAAGGTCAGGATCGTTCCGGGCTCGCCCTGCTCGTCGCCGAAATAGAGATGCCAGGTCAGTGGATCGTCGAAGTTGACGGTCTTCTTGACCAGCCGCAGGCCGAGGATGCGGGTGTAGAAGTCGAGATTGCGGTCCGCCCTCCCCGCGATGGCGGTGACG
>JAGRKY010000086.1 GCA_020442095.1 Bauldia sp. | reverse complement strand
TGCCGAACATCACCGCGTCGAAGCCGGCCTTCTGCAGGGCGTCGAGGTCCCTGGCAGCCCCCTCGACCAGCCCTTCGAGCCCCCGCGAGGCGTCGTGGAGCGGCGAGCCGGGCAGCGCCCCGAGATGTACCATCGCAATGACCGGCTTGGTCTTGCCGAAGACAGTCGTGAAGTTACCGGTCATGGTCCTGGATTCCCCGTTCGGATGATGATCGTCGATCGATGAAGCGGCGCCGGACCGCGCGCCAGACTGGACGTCGGTCCGCTCGCCATTGGTTGGGTCATTCGAGATTGGTATGCCGTGCCCGCATCGTCTCGGCCGTCTCGCCGGTGCGCTCGCGCAGCTTCAGGATGATGAGTTCGAAGACGATGGCCTCGGCGAATTCGAACAGCGAGCCCATCGGCAGCACCGAGACGGCGCCGCCGCGGTCGTTGGCCATGGTCTGCGCCGGGATGGCCAGCAGGATGTCGGCTTTCTGCGAGGTCGCGCCCTGCGGCTCCGCCGTCACCACGGCGGTCCGCGCGCCGGCATTGGAAGCGATGTCGAGCAGCGCGTCGATGCTGCGGAAGTCGCCCGGCCCGGCGCTGACGATCAGCAGGTCCCCGGGGCCGAGCGGCGGTGTCGTCATGTCGCCGACCACATGGACGTCACGCCCCATGTGGAAGAGGCGCATGGCGAAGCCCTTCATCGCCAGTCCCTCGCGACCGAGGCCGTGGATGGCGATGCGGCGCGACGAGAGGATCGCCTCGATCAGAGGATCAGCCGCATCGTCAGGTATCGCCGCGAGCACCGCGCCGAGATCGGCAACCGCCGCCTGACCAAGTTCGGAAAGCGTCTGACCCAAGGCTCCGTCTCCTCGCTGCGCCGCCTGTGCGGGGAGACCGGTCTATCGCCTTGCCAAGGTCCGTGACAAGTATGCGCCGTCGAGGTCGGCCGCCGGGCCGGCTACCGGCCGACGAATTTCCGGAACACGTAGCCGCGCTTGCCGTTGGCGACGATCGTGCACCAGTAGTCGCACTTCTCGATCTTGACCGTCGTACCGGCGGCGAGGACCGCGACCACCGAGGCATTGTTGTCGGGCCCGGAGCGCATGTTCACCGCGGTGTTGACCTTGGCCGTGCCGGCGCCCTTGCTGGCCGCCGGAACCGACGCGGAGGTGTTGCCGGCCGGCGCCCGCTGCGGCGGAGCCGCCCGCTCGACCGGCGCATAGGCCATCACGTCCGGCGGATCGGAATCCTCGAAGAACGGCGACGCCGCCTCCCATCCGGGCTGCCCGGAACGCTGCGCGGCTGGTGCCGGTTCGGCATCGGCGACGCGAACGGCCGCCGCTTCGGGCTCGCTGACCGGTGCCGGCGCATCGGCGGCCATCGTCCCGGATTCCGGCGCGGGGTCGTAGCGCAGCAGCGGCTGGTTGGGCACGACGCGGGCCTGCTCCTTCACCGGCTCGGTCGCGTTCTGGGCGAAGACCCCGGCCCCTTCCGGCTCCGGCTCGAATTCCGGCGCCTTGGCGCTCATCGGCGCCGGCGCCATCGCCGCGAGTTTTTGCGGGGAATCCGAAGGCCCGAACTGCGTCGCGGCCATCAGGGCGACAAAGCCGATCCCGACGCCGAGAAGGGCCGCGATCGACAGCGTCCAGGCGTCGAGCCCGCGCCCGCGCTTCTCCTCGACCGCGATCGCCTGCGCCGCATGCTCGGGCTTCGGCCCGGCCGGCCGCGGACGCCGCTTCGGCACGTCGTCGTAGAAGACACTGCTCGCCGGCAGCCAGCGCCGCCCGCCCTTCTTCAGGTCGGGCGCCGCATTGGCGGGCCGCCTCACTGCCGCCGCCGGAACCGGCTTGGCGGTGGCGGGCTTCCGCATCCGCGCCTTCGGCGGCGATTTCAGGTCGTAATAGGTCCGCTGCCGGACCGGATCCGGCGCGAATTCGGAACGTTTCGCAGGCGCCGGAGCCTTGCGCGGCGATGAGGAACCACCGTCACCGGACAATCCTGCGGCCCGCGGCGCTTCCTTCCCGGCATTGCCGCTCAGCGACGCCGTCAGGGATTGCAGCTGGCTCATCAGGCCGGTCTCGAGATCCGACGGATCGGCAGGCAGCGCGGCGTCGTCCGCCCGCTGCGCCGGGACCTTGGTCCCCCTTCCGTTCGATACACGCGACCTGGTCGCCACCTTACCCCCTTCCCGTGCCCGTAAACGCTCGAACACGGCTTCGCCCATGGACAAAGGAGGCTCGCTGGCAGGAGTCTTCGCTCCGCCATCTTGGCCCACGGTCATACTCCAACGCTAGCCACCGCCCCCTGGCCACTCGACGCTATCCTTAACCCGAAATACGGCGATCCCGGGCCGAGAATACGGCATCGGCTGCCGATTTGTGGCGGACTCGCCGGGACGTTTGGTCGCTCCCCCGGAACCCCTTCCCCACCGGTCGGAAACCGATCCTTTTTGCCTACCCGAACAGGCCGGAATCCGCAAAGAGTTTCACTGCCATGGCGATAAGGAGCACGAGGATCACCCGGTCGAAGGCCTGCTGGCTGAGATGCCGCGCCACCCGGGCGCCGAGCGGCATCGCGACCAGTACCGGACCGAGCGCCAGCAGGCTGAAGAAAGCCCGCTCCCAGGTGAGGATGCCGGCCACAGCCAGCGACGGGAGCTGGATCGTCGCAAATGTGACGAACAGGACCGAGACGGCGAGGATGAATTGTGGCCGCGTCAGATTGACCGAGGCGAGGAAGGTCAGGCTGATCGGCGCCGAGATTCCCGTCGCCCCCTGCAGCATCCCCGAGGCGAGGCCGGCGAATGGTGCGACCCGGTTCACCGCATGCGGCGGTATTCGCCAGTGCGGACGGGCGAACCTGAGGACGACATAGGCGACCAGGACCGCCGCCAGCGTCGCGCTCAGCCATGCCTCCGGCGCCGCCGTCAGCAGCCAGGTGCCGATGACGATGCCGACGCCCGCCATGATCCACATCGGCCGGAGCCTCGCGACCGCCGCCGCCTCGCCCCGGAAGCGGATCACCTGCATGATGTTGGTGACGATGACCGGCAGCACCATCACGGCGACCGCGAAGGGCACGCCGAGAAAGGAGGCGATGACCGGGATCGCCACCACCGGCATGCCCGCGCCTGCGACGCCCTTGACGAAGCCGCCGAGCGCCAGCGCCGCGCATATGATGATGAGTTCCCCGATCAAGCGAAATGCCGCCCGCGATACGCCGCCGGCAGTTCGCGCCGGTCCCCGTCCCTGCTTATAGACGCGCCGCGCGCCCGGCCCAATCCACCTCGGACGCCCGTGATGCCCTGCTGCACGCCCGGCTGTGAGTTCGATCACAACGCAAGCCCCGGCGTCGGCGTATCATCCGTCCGCGATCGTGACGAGGTCGGAGATTACACGATCGCGGTGACGGCTTCGGCCGCCATCGGTCGGGGGCAGTGCCTTGGTTCTGTCAACAAGTGGATCGATCCGGCCATTCCCCGCAAGCACCCCGCGCAAACGCGGTCGTAGCCCGGCCCCGAATGGCCTCGCCAGAAGGACAAGAGGTCATGCTTAGATCGATGATTACCGCCGCGCTCGGCGGATTTGCGCTTCTCTTCATCCTCGCCGGTGGTGCCTCCGCCGAGACGAAGACCTTCAACAACCCCATGCAGGGCGGTAACCGGCTCGACTGGTGCTACAACTGGGGAACCGGTTGCGGCTCCCAGGCCGCCACCGCCTGGTGCAAGGCGAACGGCTATTCCGGCGGCGCTACCGCCTTCCACATCGCCAATGACATCGGCGCCAGCCACCCGACCCGGCTGATCAGCA
>JAGRKY010000802.1 GCA_020442095.1 Bauldia sp. | reverse complement strand
CTCTTGAACTCGCCATAGAGCTGGGCCGCCAGGGTCTTGTTCGGCGCCAGGATGAGCGCCGGGCGCTGGGTGGCCTCGATGACCTTGGCCATGGTGATGGTCTTGCCCGAGCCGGTGACGCCGAGCAGCACCTGGTCGCGCTCCGCCGACCGGACGCCCGCCACCAGCTCCTCGATCGCCTGCGGCTGGTCGCCCTTCGGCTCGAAGTCGGAGATGATGCGGAGCGGCACCCCGCCCTCGGATTTCTCCGGCCGCGGCGGCCGGTGCGGCGCCCAGGTCTTGTCGCGGAATTCCGGCCGCCCGCTCTCGATCAGGCTCGACAGCGCCTCGACCGTCGCGGTCACCGCCCCGGCCGGCAGCGGCTCCAGTTGCCGGCTCCCCGCGCCGCCGCCGGGCGCGCGTGCCTTTGGCGGCTTCGGCTTGCTCGCGCCGAGGAAGGCCTCCGCCTCCTCAAGCGTCATGTCGATCCCGGGCAGCGGGTTCAGGCCCGCCGCGGCGCGCTCGCGCGCCGTCCCCTGCCCGCCCATCGACGTGCCACGGGCAGTGCGCAGGGCCTTCTCTTTCCCTGTCGCGCCGTCGGCGCTCCGCGCCTCTTTGAGAGGCTTCTGCGGCGCCTCGGCGAATCCGGATGTCTTCCTGGGTGGCATGGCCTGAATATGGGCGATGACTCGGCCAAAGGCGAGGCCCGACCGCGCCATCCCTCATGCGACTTCCTGACAGCTTTCTGTCAGGAGGCCGTCGCTCAGTCCGCGGGTTCGAGAAGCCCCGCGCAAACATGAAGCGTCGGCAGCACCGAACGCAGGTCGCCGATCTCGAAGGTCAGGGCCTGCGGCGTGCCGTCGACCCGCACAGACAGCACCTCGCCGCCGCCGAGTTCCGCCAGCAGGTCGTCGCTCAACGGCGCTTGCGAGCTCACGGAGAAATCGACCCCTGGCGGCGATGCCGCCGGAACCGCGACCTGCTTGCCGCGGTCGATCGCGAGCCTCATCGTATAGGCCTCGCCGGCGACGAAATAGAGCGGCCAGTACTGGACATCCAGGAAGACGTCGCCCTCTGACGTCGCGCGAAACTGGAGCGCGTTGAACGGCGCCGCGTTGTATTCGTTGGGCGGCCGGTTGATCGCCAGGCAGGAGCGGGTCAGGGAGAGCACCGTCCATTGGTTGCTCTCGACCTGGAACACCACGGCGGCCGACGCCGGGGTCGCCATCGACGCCAGCGCAGCCAGACACAGCAAAGGCAGGATCCGCGAAGCCGTCCGGGCGGGGCCGGATTGGTGCCGCATCATGCGCGGCACTATGACCGATCGCGATGACCTTGGCGAGCGGCTTCCGATGACCGGGAGCGGAAGGCCGGCGCGTCGCCGGCCTTCTCTGTCGTCAGGCGTAGAGTTCGCCGATGGTGTAGTCGGAGAGCACGAGCTTCGCCCCATTATCGAAGCTGAACAGGACGCCGGCGCTGACGTTTTCGGCGGCTCCCTGGGCGTCGTCGAGACTGGCGATGGCCTCGCCGTCGAGCGTCACGTCCTCGAAGACGATCCCGTCCACGCCGATCTCGTAGTCGAGGATCGTGTCGCTGTCCGACAGGCCGGTGAAGACGAAGGTGTCTTTCCCCTTCCCGCCCTTCAGGATGTCGTCGCCCGGTCCGCCGATCAGCGTGTCGTCGCCGCGGCCACCACGGAGCACGTCATCTCCCGCTCCGCCATCGAGATGGTCCTTGCCGCGCCCGCCCCGCAGGATGTCGTCCCCCGAGCCGCCGTCGAGGTAATCCCGGCCGCGCCCGCCGTGTAGCAGGTCGTTGCCGTCGCTCCCGAACAACACATCGTCACCGCGGCCGCCCCTCAGCGTATCGTCGCCAGCGCCACCATAGAGGGCGTCGGCGCCCTTCTTCCCGACCAGGATATCGTCGCCGCCCTGGCCGAAAAGCGTGTCGGCCGCATTGCCGCCGACCACCGAGTCGTCCGTGTCGTCTGTTCCGCCGGTGACGACCTCGGGCTCCGACGGGCCGGTTTCGACTGCCACCGTCGTCGCCACTTTGCCGCTTGCCCCCGCTTCGCCGCGTTCGTCGAAGACCACGATCTCGATGTGCCGCAGCGCTTCGCTTGGGGTGTCGCTCTGCGTCTCGAAGGTGAGCGAGCGGAGCGCCGCCTGGTATTCGGCCGTCGTGCCGAGTCCGCTGAGGGTGAGGATGCCGGTGGCGCTGTCGTAGCTCGCGATGATGGACGAGCCGTCCGGCAGGCTGACTTCCAGCAGGTCGGCTGCATCGAGCCCGTCGACGATCTGCACCCGTGCCCCGGACAGCCACGCCGAATCGGCATCGGCCACGGCGATGTCGGCGGCAAAGGCGACCGCCTGCCCGCCCGCGACATGGACCAGCGGATGCGGCAGCGACAGGCCGTCGTCGTAGGCGGCCAGCGCCCGCGGACGCGCAGCGGTCGTTGGGTCGAGCAGGTTGGAGAGGACGAGCACGGTCTCGCCGGCATCCATGTAGTCGCCGTCGGCGTTGAGATCCGAAAGCCGCACGACGTTCTTCTCGCTCGCGTCGCCGTTCGACGCGATAACAACGTCGCCATTGGCCAGCGCGGTGATGGAGAAGCCGGAGAAGGTGTTGAATCCTTCCGGCATCTGATCCCAGTTCCACACTTCCACCGCCTCCGATGGATCGTCGATCGAGCCGCTTCCGTCGAGGTCGGTGAGCCGGTAGACGCGAGACGGGTCGCTCTCATTGGCGATCCAGGTGAAGGTGAGGATACTGTCGTCCTGGGCCGCGCTGGCGATGTCGATCGGGGCGCCGTAATCCTGATCGCCGGATATGAAGATCGTCGCCTCGCCGTCGTCGATGACGTTGTTGCCGTTGACGTCCTCGATCCTGTAGACGGTGTCGGGCGCGCCGCCGTTGGTGTCGGTCAGGTAGGCGACGTTGCCGATGAACGACAAATCGAAGGCCGAGGAGGTGGCGTTGACCATTTGAAGGTCGAGCCACACCGCCGACTCCCCGAAGTCGTTGGCGTCGCCGTCCCCGTTCAGGTCGACCGTGCGATAGATGGCGTCCTGGGGAGTCGAGGTGACTCCGGCATTGACGATATAGATCGCGCCATTCGGCCCCTCGGCGATTCCGTTCGGCGTGACCAGCGGATGGCCCTCGAGATTCGCTGCCGAGAACCAGACATTCGCCTCGCCCGCATCATTGGCGTCGCCGTCGCCGTTCAGGTCGCGGAGCCGATACACCGTGTCGGTATCGCCGTCGCCGGCATAGACCGTGCCGTCCGACGCCTGGTGGATGTTGAAGATGTTGCCGGTCGGATCGACGAGGCCGCTGGCGTTGGTTGCGTCGAAGAAGACCTCGTGCTCGCCGGCGTCCATCGCGTCACCGTCGCCGTTCAGATCAACGAGCCGGTAGATGGCGTCGTCGGCCTGGTCGCCATAGAGCACCTGGCCGAGCCAGGGGTAGTAGGGCGTCAGCGAGAGCGTCGGTGCGCCGGCCGAAGCCTGGATTTCATTTGTGTCGGCGAAAGCAACCATCGGACTCAATCCCTTTGAAAACGGAAGAATTTTCTCAGCCGCGAGCGGCGTGGGCCGGACATCCTGCGGCCCGGCGCCCGAGAAATTCCCGATATCCAAAGTAGAGTCAATTTATATGTTATGTAATTATAGTAATAATAATCAACAACAGCGCCAGTACATTGGAATTATATTTATTGTTGTTCAAAATTATAGTTTTGAACACTTCGAACATAGACATTTTTCTTCGGACCGCGACAGCGAAGAAAAAGCCGCTATCATTCCAGCACCGATCAGCCGGGGAATCGCGGGGCCCATCATGATCATCGACGGCGTCATGCTGCTGTGGTTCGGGTTGACGGCGCTGTCGGTCCTGTTCGTCACGATCGATATCCGCAATACGCCCGAAAGCGTGGTGATGAAGTGGGGCTTCGTCCTCTTCACCCTCTATGCCGGCCCCTTCGGCGCCTTCCTCTATGTCCTCGGCTGCCGCGAGCCTCTGCCCGGGATGCATGAGCAATACGTCTCGGTGCGCTGGCGCCAGGTCCTCGGCTCGACCATGCACTGCGTTGCCGGCGATGGCATCGGCATCCTGGTCGGCGCGGTGATCGGCTCCGTGATCATGCTGCCCATGATCGCCGACCTCGCGCTCGAATATGTCCTCGGCTTCGGTTTCGGCTGGACCATCTTCCAGGCGCTGTTCATGCGCGACATGGCAGGCGGCGACTACGGCAAGTCGCTGCGGATGACCTTCATGGCCGAGTTCCTGTCGATGAACTGCCTGATGGGCGGCATGATCGTCGTCTCGATGCTCGCCTGGAAGGATGTCGCCGCCGCCCACGATCCGCTCCAGCCGCTGTTCTGGTTCCGCATGTCGGTGGCGCTGATGATCGGCTTCGTCGCCGCCTATCCGATGAACTGGTGGCTGGTCGCCCACCATCTCAAGCACGGCATGACCACCGTCCGTCCGGCATCCGCTCCCGCTGGGCCGATGGCGAACATGGCCGGGATGAAGATGGACGAGGGCAGCGGTAGCGGCGGGATGAAGATGGCCGGCATGGACATGGCGAGCATGAAGCCCTCCGCCCCGCACCCGCCGGTCCCGGTGATGGCGCTCGTCTCCGTCGCCGTCCTCGCCGCCGGCCTGCTGATCGCCTGGGCCTTCGGCGGCCTCTCCGGCTAGGCGCCGGTGCCCTCCCCGGGCGTCACGTCCGGCAGCCGCAGGCAATAGACTGCGCCCGCCGCGTTGATCACGCCCATGAAGACGATCGCCACGATCACGCCCGGCCCCTCCGCGATCAGCCCGGCGACCAGCGCCAGGCCGATGCCGATCACGCCCGCGACCAGGTTGGAGACGGAGATGCAATAGGGCCGCTCCGCGTCGGTCGTCGAGCGCACCACATAGGCGGTGCTGCCGTCGAGCGCCCCTTGCGTGCCGAAGGCGAGCAGGAAGATCATCGCCGCGTGGAGGAAGAGCGACTGCACCCCGCCGATGAGATGATTGGCAAGCGCCAGCGCCGCCGCACCGCTCGCCACGGCGCAGGACAGCGACAGC
>JAGRKY010000006.1 GCA_020442095.1 Bauldia sp. | reverse complement strand
TCCTGCTGGTCGCAGAACCGGCGCGTGGTCATCGTCCTCAACGGCGCCGGCGTCTGACAGGCTCCGCCCGGCGTCTTCCGCCGGGCTTCGCAGCGGGCGGTCGCTGCTGGCCCATGCGGGCCGGGGACCAGCGCCCAAATTTGGCCGAACTCGCCCTGCCAATCTGGTCGCTCGCATCGGGCGATAACCAGCCGGCCATCTGGCGACGGACCGGCATCGAGGGGATGCCATAGCACGTGAATACCAGACCGGGTGTCGTCTTTCTGTCCGCGCTGTTGATCGCCGGCGGTACGCTTTTGCCGGCGACGACGGACGCGGCATGGCGTCCCTTCGCGAAGAAGCAGGATACCGAACAGGCACAGCCCGAGGCCGATCCCACGGTCGTTGCCGAGGCCGATGTCACCGAGCGCCTTAACCGCGCCGAAGCCCGCATCCGCGAGCTGACCGGCCAGGTCCAGGAGCTCGAATACCAGCTTCGCCAGATCCAGAAGGAACTCGGCGTGAAGGCCGGCGAGGGCGCGGTGACGACGGCGCCGGATACGGAGACCGGTGCGGTGATCGCCGAACCCGAGCCGCTCGGGCGGATGGTGATCGATGCGCCGGTCGCCGCCGACCAGCCGATCGACCTGACGGCGCCGAGCACCGCGCCGCGCGCCGCGGAAGGGGACAGCCGCGCCAAGACCCAGGTCGTCTCGCTCGGCGATCCGCGTGCCGACTACGAGCGGGCCTATTCCAGCATCCTTTCCGGCGACTACGAGCTTGCCGAGGCATCGTTCCGGAGCTTCCTGGCGACCTATCCGACGGACGACCGCGCTCCCGACGCGCAATACTGGCTCGGCGAGAGCCTCTATGCCCGCGGCCATTACAGCGAGGCTGCGGATGAGTTCCTCGCCGGCTACAAGGCCTATCCGACCAGCGCCAAGGCGGCCGACACGCTGCTCAAGCTGGGGCTGTCGCTTGCCGGGCTCGGCGAGCGCGAGGCGGCCTGCTCGACCTATACCGAGGTGCTGAGGAAATTCCCCAATTCCTCGAATGCGCTCCGCCAGCGGGTCGAGAGCGAACAATCCGTTGCGGGCTGCTGAGCAGTCGCAGCCGCTGACGGCCGCCGAGGCCGAAGCGCTTCTTGCGCCGGTTGCCGACGCCGGCGTCATCGCACTGGCGGTGTCGGGCGGCGCCGACTCGCTTGCCCTGCTCGATATCGTCGATCGCTGGCGCCGGACGCCCGGCCGTCCCGCCGTGGTGGTGCTGACGGTCGACCATCGCCTGAGAAAGGGATCGGACCGCGAGGCGGCAGAGGTCGTGGTGACGGCGCGCGAGCGGGGCCTGCCGGCCCACCACCTGACCGTTGCCGATCTTCCGCCCGACAGCGACGAAGAGGCGGCGCGCCATGCGCGCTACCGGCTGCTGTTCGGCGCGGCGCGCGGCGAGGGGGCGTCCCATCTCCTTCTCGCCCATCATCGCGACGACCAGGCCGAGACGTTCCTCATCCGCCTCCAGCGCGGTTCGGGGATCTTCGGGCTCGCCGCCATGCGCCGGCTGGTCGAGGCCGACGGGATCACGGTCTTCCGGCCGTTCCTCGACATCCCCCGTTCCCGCCTCGCGGCGACGACGGTGGTTGCCGGGCTCGTCGCGGTCGACGACCCAATGAACCGCGACCCGCGCTTCCTCAGGGCGCGGATTCGCCAGGACATGCCGCGCCTCGCCGCGGCCGGCCTCGGTCCGGCCGAGCTCGCTGCCGCTGCGGCGCAATTTGCTTCGGCCGCCGACGCGATCGAAGCGTCCGCCGACAGGTTCATTGCCGGTGCCGTCACCGTCGATGAGCTGGGAATCGTCCGGCTGCCGCTCCGTTCCTTTGCCGCCGAGCCGGACGCGGTGCGGCACCGGGTCCTGGTCCGCGGCCTGCTGGCGATCGGCGGCGAGGGCTATCCGCCGCGCTTCCAGCGGCTGGAGGCGCTGGATCGCGCGATCCGCGATTTCACCGGTGGCAGGTTCAAGCGGACGCTTGCCGGGACGGTCGCCGAGATCAGGGGCGATGCAGTGCTGCTTTTTCGCGAGGAAGGCCGGGAGGGGCTGCCGGAATCCCCGGTCGGCGCGGGATTCGAAGGCGTCTGGGACGGACGTTTCCGGATCGCGGTCGGCCCCGAAGAGCCTGCCGGCCTCGTCGTCGGGGCTCTCGGCGAGGCCGACCGGCAGGCGATTCGGGCCCGGATCGAGGGGATTCCCGCCGCCGCCCTTGCGGTCCAGCCGGCCTTCCGGCGGAACGGCCGGCTTCTCCGTGTGCCGACGCTCGGATTCGCCGCGGAAGGCATGGCAGACCACGGCACAAGGGTGCGGCAGATCGTCAGCGTCGGGCTGGCGAGGCCACGGCAATTTCCAATCTATGACGAATAATCAGCCATTGCTGTTCACTCTGCCGTAATTTCAGCATGATAGAGAAACAGTCTCCTGTTGGATTTCCGCCATTCGGCACCTATCTTAGCGCCTGAGAAACGGGCCTGCGCGGGTGCCGGGCCGCCGAGGGACGAGAATGAACGCCAATTTCCGTAATTTCGCGTTGTGGGTGATCATCGGATTGGTGCTCATCGCCCTGTTCAACCTGTTCCAGAATTCGAGCCAGCGAACGGCGGGCCAGGACATCTCCTACTCGCAATTCCTCTCCGACGTGGATCAGGGCCGGGTGCGCAACGTCGTCATCTCCGGCCAGCAGATCGCCGGTGTCTATACCGATGGCGGCGCCTTCCAGACCTTCGCTCCGGAGGATCCGGAGCTGGTGAAGCGGCTCGAGGACCGCGGCGTCGCGATCAGTGCCAAGCCGCCGGTCGAGGCCGGGCAGTCCTTCATCGGCATGCTCGTCTCCTGGCTGCCGATGTTCCTGATCCTCGCCGTGTGGATATTCTTCATGCGCCAGATGCA
>JAGRKY010000085.1 GCA_020442095.1 Bauldia sp. | reverse complement strand
TCTGCTGGGCGACCCAGAAGGCCAGCGTCGAGACGCCGGGCGCGATCGAGACCGACATGGTCTCGTAGCCGTTGGCGTCCTTCTGCTCCTTCCACCACTTCAGCTCGTCCTCGCGGTTGCCCATGATGATCACCGGGACGTCGCGGCCGGCGGCCTTGAACGCCTGGGCCGCGCCATAGCCGTCACCGCCCTGGGTGACCACCGCGACGATGTCCTCCGGCAGCGACGGCAGGATGCCGGCAACCGCCTTCTGCGCCACGTCCTGGGCCCAGTCGCCATGCACCGAACCGACGATCTCGAACTGCGAATTCTCGTCGACGCCCTCGTGGATGCCCTTCGAGATCTCGTCGTCGACGAAGACGCCGGCGAGACCGCGGATCTCGAGGAGCTTGCCGCCGTCGGGCATCTTGTCGGCGAGGTAGAGCACCTCGTCCTTGCCCATCTGCTTGAAGTCGACCGCGACGCGCCACGCGCAAGGCGCCGTGACGATGCCGTCGAAGGACACGACGACGATGCCGGCGTCGCAGGCTTCCTGAACCGCGCCGTTGAGGCCCTCGGGCGAGGCGGCGTTGAGAACGATCGCGTCATAGCCTTCCAGGATCATGTTCTGGATCTGGGCGGCCTGCTCGGTGACCTGGTTCTCCGCGGTGGTGAAGGCATCGGCCGAGGCGACGACACCGTCGGCGACGGCCTGTCCGGTGACCTTCTCCCAGGAGCGCAGCATCGCCTGGCGCCAGGAGTTGCCCGCATAGTTGTTGGAAAGCGCGATCTTCTTGTCGCTGGTGTCTGCGAGAGCCGTGCCGGCCGCCAGGCTCGCGCCGAGGGCGGTCAGGGCAACCATTCCAGTTACGCGTTTCATATCCATTTCCTCCCTTGGATTGAGATCGGCCTTATGGCCGATTTTTCTTCGGACTGCTTCTCGTCTTCCCCCTCCAGACGATCCCCATGGCCCACCGGAGCGCATTGGCCGGTGTGCACAAGTGGCAAAAGCTCTTATTAGTCTAGATCGGAAGGCGCAAGCTGAACAAGATTGCCGGCCGCGCTATCCGTCGATTTCGGACAAAGAAGAAGAAGAGAAGAAAGAATGCGCGCCGTTGTCTGCACCGAACCCGGAAAACTCGAACGCATCGACGTCCCGCCGCCCGAGCCCGTGCCGGGGATGGTTTTGGTCGACATCAAGGCAGTCGGGATCTGCGGCACCGACTTCCATATCTACAAGGGCTTGCATCCTTTCCTCGAATATCCGCGGATCATGGGACACGAGCTTTCGGGCGTCGTTGCGGAAGGCGCGCGCAGCGACGCGCTGAAGCCGGGAACGCCGGTGGTGATCAATCCCTATTTCGCCTGCGGCACCTGCATTGCCTGCCGCAAGGGCAAGACCAATTGCTGTGCAACGCTCAAGGTTCTTGGCGTTCATATCGACGGCGGCATGTGCGAGCAGATCCTGGTGCCGGAGGAGAATCTCTACCCGGCCGGCGATCTCGGCCTGCGCGACGCGGCAATGATCGAGTTCCTGGCGATCGGCGCCCATGCCGTTCGCCGCTCGGAACTGGAACCCGGCAGCCGGGTCCTCGTCGTCGGCGCCGGCCCGATCGGGGTCGGCACCGCCTCCTTCGCCAAGCTGGCCGGCGGCGAGGTGACGGTGATGGACGTTTCGTCCCGGCGCCTCGCGGCGCTGTGTGACACGCTCGGCTTCGGCGAGACAATCGAGGCCGGCGAGACCGCCCTCGCCGAGGTCGACCGGCTGACCGGCGGCGACCGCTTCGACATGGTCTTCGACGCGACCGGCAACGCGAGAGCCATGGAGCGCTCCTTCGACTTCATCGCAAGCGGCGGCAGCATCGTCATGGTCGGCGTCCTCAAGGCGTCGATCACCTTCGACGACCCCGAATTCCATCGCCGCGAGCTGACCATCCGCGCGACCCGCAACGCCACCAGGCAGGATTTCGAGACGGTGATGAACGCGGTCTCGGGCGGCCATATCCCGATGGATGCGATCAACACCCACCGCGACCGGCTCGACGCCCTGCCCGAGGCGATGCCGGCCTGGCTCGCCTCGGACGACCCGCCGATCAAGGCGATCGTGACGCTGTAGCGCCGTGAAAACCCCGATCCTCCAGTTCGGCACCAGCCGCTTCCTGCAGGCGCATGCCGACCTCTTCATCTCCGATGCGATGCGGGAGGGGCAGGACCTCGGGCCGGTGACGGTTGTCCAGACCACCGGCTCGGCCGACCGCGCCGGGCGGCTTGCCGCCTTCGACGGCAGGCCGCTGCCGATCATCGTCCGCG
>JAGRKY010000801.1 GCA_020442095.1 Bauldia sp. | reverse complement strand
CCGTCTTTCCGGAACTCGATATAGAGCACAGGCTGGGTCGAAACTATGTCCACGTCGCCGGCACTCGCAAGTTTTGGCGAAGCCATCATCGCCACTGGCTCGCCGGCAAGAACGAACTGGCCAAGTTGGACGTTGATCTGGTCCATGCCCGCCAAGAGCACATGATACCCGTCGCCCGCGTTGATGATCAAGAGTTTGCCATAGCTGCGGAAGGGGCCGGCATAGACCACCCAGCCGTCGGAAGGCGCGTTGACCTGGGCATTCGGCCGGGTCGCGACGGAGATGCCCTCGCTCCGGTTGCCGAGGCTGTCGAACTCGCCATAACCGCGTGTGATTTTGCCGCTGGCCGGTAGCGGCAGCAGGCCGCGCGCATCGGCGAAGGCGACGGCGGGGGCGAGCCGGTCCGATTCGCCGAGCGACTTCGGCGGCGTCCGGTTCTTGGCGATTTCGGCGGCTTCCTTACGTTTTGCGGCGGCCGCATCGGCCTCGGCCTTGGCTCGGGCGGCGGCGGCGACCTCCTTTTCCATGCGGGCGATCAGATCCTTGAGGCTGGTCGCCTGCTCGGCAAGGGCGGTGGCGCGGCGCTCCTGCTCGGCGAGCTGGGCGGCGGAGGAATCGCGCTGCTTCTGGCGCTCGGCGATCAGGAATTCGGTGCGGGCGCGATCCTCGGCGAGCGATTCCATGTCGTTCTGCATGCGGTCGCGCTCGCGGGCGAGCTCGTTCTTCAGTGAAACCAGCTGGCCGAGCTCGGCGGAGAGCTTGTCGGCGGCCTTGCGGAGGTCCGGGACGACGGCGCCGAGGAGGATGGCGCTGCGCACCGAGGCAAGTGCGTCTTCCGGCCGCACCAGGATCGCCGGGGGCGGACGCCGCCCGATCCGCTGCAGAGCGGCCAGAACCTCGCCGAGCACGTCGCGCTGCTCGGCAAGCGAGGCCCGCAGCGCATCCTCGCTGCTGACCAGGGCGTTGATCCGGGTTTCGGTCTTGCCGATCTGCTTTTCCATCGCCTGGACGCGCTTGCCGGCGTCGATCAGGGCCTGGTTGAGGGTACCGCGGTCCTTGTCGAGCGCCTCGATCTCGGCGCGCAATTCGGCAAGACGGTCGTCGGTGAGCGCCATGTCGCGGGTGACCTGCTCGAGCTCCGCCTGGCGCGCGGCGCGTGCCGCCTTCGCCATCTCGGCCGGATCCTCGGAAACGGCGAAGGCCGGCGACCCGGCCGCGACCATCACCGCCAGCAGGAGACCGGCCGTCCAACGAGACCCGAGATCAAGCACTTTCGGCCCCAAATCCATCCTTCGCCCGACAAGGTAGGGCCAGCAGGATTAACGATCTGTCAACCAACCCAGGAAGTTAAGCCTGGCGCGGAAATACGGCTGAAGCGCGGCCCGGCGGGCCGGATCCCGCGCGGCTCAGTCGCGATGATAGGGGTGGCCGGAGAGGATGGTGACGGTGCGGTAGAGCTGCTCTGCGAGCATGATGCGGACGAGCTGATGCGGCCAGGTCATCGCCCCGAAGGCGAGGCGGAGATCGGCGCGGCCGATCAGGCCGGGGGCGAGGCCATCCGGCCCGCCGATGACGAAGACGAGGTCACGGGTGCCGGAGTCCCGCCATCCAGCGATCCTGTCGGCGAGCGCGCGGCTGTCGAGGCCTTTGCCGGCCTCGTCCAGCACCACCACGACGGCACCGGGCGGCAGCAGGGTCGCCAGGCTCTCGGCCTCGGCTTCCTTTCGCGCCGTGGACTGGCGGGCGTTGCTTTCGGGCAATTCGCGGAAGTCGAAGGTGAGGCCAAGCTGCCTGCCGGCCCTGGCGGCGCGATCGAGATAGCGGTCGAGCAATATTCGTTCGGGGCCTGCCTTGAGGCGGCCGATGGCGGCAACGACGATCTTCACGGAGGCCATACCCCGACCGCAACGGCGCGCCGCCGTTTCCGGTCACAACACCCCGACCTCTCCAAGGGGAAGGACGATGCCGCCCTTCCCGGCGCAACTCCGGCTGTCAGGCCGCCTGTACGCCCCGCCACATCTTCTCGATGTTGTAGAACTCCCGGACTTCGGGCCGGAAGAGGTGGACGATGACATCGCCGGTATCGATGAGCACCCAGTCGCAGGATTTCTGCCCTTCGACGCGGATATCCCGGAAGCCGGCCGACTTGAGGTCCTCGACCAGATGGTCGGCCAGCGACGCCACATGGCGATGCGACCGCCCCGACGCAACGACCATATGGTCGCCGATCGTGGTCTTGCCGGTGATGTCGATTGAGGTCACGTCCTCGGCTTTAGAGTCTTCAAGGCTCTTGAGGACGACATTCAACGCGTCCGCAGCGGTGAGGTTACTGCTCGCAGGCGCAACGGGGGGAGAACGAAGAATCGCGCTCTCGCTCCTAAGTGCCGTGGTCAGTGTCTGGTCCCTTCCCAGGTTGTTGTTGGCTCACATCGCCAACCAACCAGAAGATAAGCCCTTGCCGGTGACGGTTTCAAGACGCCTGACGACGTTGCCTGAGAAGCGTCGAGGACAGGGGGATATGGGGCGTTGGCAGGAAAACCCAGGCGGGCGGCGGTTTGAGGGCCAGTCCGGCCGCGTCGCGATCCGCTATCCGGAAGCGGGCGAGGGCCTCGGCGGCGGGCGAGGAAAGCGCCTTCAGGGCGAGTCCAGGGCGATTGAACACCGCGATCGGGACGCTCGCGGCGATTCCCTCCCAGTTTCGCCAGTGGTGGAAGGTCGCGAGATTGTCCGCCCCCATCATCCAGACGAGGTGGATGCCGGAAAGCCGCGGCATCAGGCGGGCGAGGGTCTCGGCGGTATAGGTAGTGCCAAGCGTCGCCTCGATCCCGGTCACCTTGATTCGCGGATTGGCGGCGAGCTTGCGGGCAGCGGCGACGCGGCGGTCGAGATCCTCCGACGGGGCGTCCGGCTTCAGCGGGTTCTGCGGCGACACCAGCCACCAGACCTGATCGAGGCCGAGGGCGCGCAGGGCGACGAGGCTGACCTCGCGGTGGCCGGCATGGGGCGGATCGAAGGAGCCGCCGAACAGGCCGACCTTCATCCCCGGCTGGACGGAGGGCAGGCGGACGGAGTCCCAGGAGGCGCTTGAGACGGCCATCGGCGGCTGGGTCAGGCCCGGACCTGGCCGGAACCGCGGACGCGGTATTTGAAGCTGGTCAGTTGCTCGACGCCGACCGGCCCGCGGGCGTGCATCTTGCC
>JAGRKY010000800.1:4155-4503 GCA_020442095.1 Bauldia sp. | reverse complement strand
GCGCAGATCACCAGCGGGTGGCCCTCGGCGATATAGGGCGCGGCGATGGTCGCGACGCTGCGCACCGCCTGCGCCGGTACCGCGAGCAGCACCGCGTCGGCGCGCAACGCCGCGCCGATGTTGCCGGTCGCGGGGATATGGTCGAGTTTGATGCCGGGGAGGTAGCGAGGGTTCTCGTGGCTCTCGTCGATCGCGGCCACCGTGTCGTGGTCGCGCGCCCAGAGCCGCACCTTGCGGCCCGCGCGCGCCGCGACCAGCGCCAGCGCCGTACCCCATGCTCCGCCACCGAGGACTCCGACCGTTTCGATCACGCCTTGGCTCCCTTCGCCCCCGCACCAAGCACGGGAG
>JAGRKY010000800.1:0-3986 GCA_020442095.1 Bauldia sp. | reverse complement strand
AGCGTCGCGCGGATCGCCTGGTTGGCGGCGACGCCGCCGGCGATCACCAGCACCCGATCGGCAAGGTCGGGGTGGGCTTCGGCGAAGCGCGCCATTGCCCTCGCCGACCGGTCGGCGACGGTGTCGGTGACGGCGGCCTGGAAGGAGGCGGCGAGATCGGCGACGTCCTTCTCCGACAGCGGCGCGATCTTCTCCGCCGCGAGCCGCAGCGCGGTCTTCAGTCCCGACAGCGAGAAGTTCGGTTCGGGGCGCCCGGCAAGCGGCCGCGGCAGGTCGAAGCGGGTGCCGTCGCCGCTCTTCGCCGCCTGTTCGATCGCCGGTCCGCCGGGATAGCCGAGGCCGAGCAGCTTCGCCGCCTTGTCGAAGGCTTCGCCGAGCGCGTCGTCGATGGTCGTGCCGAGCCGGCGGTACGCCCCGACCCCCTCGACGACGACGAACTGGGTGTGTCCGCCCGAGACGAGAAGCAGGAGATACGGGAAGCCGAGACGGTCGGTGATTCGTGCCGTCAGCGCGTGTCCCTCGAGGTGATTTACCGCGACCAGAGGCCGCCCGGAGGCGCCCGCGACTGCCTTGGCGGTCGTCAGGCCGACGATCACACCGCCGATCAGGCCCGGTCCGGCGGTCGCGGCGATCGCGTCTATCTCATTGAATCCAAGGCCGGATTCGCGCATGGCCGTGGCGATGATCCCGTCCAGCGCCTCGACATGGGCGCGGGCAGCGATTTCGGGGACAACCCCGCCGAACCTGGCATGATCGGACTGCGACAGGATGACATCGGACAGGATGCGCCCGTTGCCGTCCGGCGTCCGTTCCACCACGGCCGCGGCCGTTTCATCGCAGCTCGTCTCGATTCCAAGGACGACGGTCATCGCCGTTGACGGTCCCATGCCACGCGGGAAGAGGCGACCGGCGTTGTCATATCGGCCGCTACCCGTTAGTTGCTGTTCGTGGTTGTTTTTCCACGGCTTTCCGCCGGCTGCACCGGCAGGTGAGGCCCCTAGCACCCGGATATAGGTATTGCAAACCGCCTCGATCACCATCGGCACCCGCGGCAGCCCGCTCGCCCTTGCGCAAGCCGAGGAGACGCGGGCAAAACTCTCCGCCGCGCTCGGGCTTTCGCCGGAGGCGATCGCGATCCTGCCGATCCGCACGACCGGCGATGCGATCACCGACCGATCGCTGATGGAAGCCGGTGGAAAGGGTCTGTTTACCAAGGAGATAGATGAGGCGCAGCTCTCCGGCGCGGTCGATATCGCGGTCCATTCCGCGAAGGATCTGCCGACCCGCCTGCCGGACGGGATCGTCATCGCCGCCTGTCTCGAACGCGAGGATATCCGCGACGCCTTCCTGTCGCCGGTCGCGACGGGCTTCGCCGACTTGCCCCAGGGCGCGGTGCTTGGGACATCGTCGCTCCGTCGCAGGGCGATGGCGCTCCGTCTCAGGCCGGACCTGCGGGTGGTCGAGATGCGGGGAAATGTCGAGACCCGGATGCGGAAGCTTGCGGAAGGCCATGCCGAGGCGACGCTGCTTGCCATGGCCGGCCTGAAACGCCTCGGCCTCGCCGATCGCGCGAGCGGAATCATCGAGCCGGAACAATGGCTTCCGGCCGCCGGCCAGGGTGCGATCGCGATCACCGCGCGGGCCGGGGACGAGGTCAGTCTCGCCCGTCTCGCCGCCATCGATCATGCCGAAACCTCGACCGCGCTCGCGGCGGAACGGGCATTTCTCGCGGTTCTCGACGGGTCCTGCCGCACTCCGATCGGCGGCCTTGCCCGTCTTGACGGCGGCGACCTTGAATTCCGCGGCATCATCGTCCGCCCGGACGGCAGCGAGGCACACGAGGTGATACGGCGTGGGACGGGCGCGGACGCCGCCGGGATAGGCGCGGACGCCGGCGCGGAGCTCGCGTCCCGCGGCGGTCCCGGCTTCTTCGCCGATTCGTGAGATGCGGCTTCTCGTCACCCGACCGCAACCGGATGCCGATGAGACGGCGCGCGCGCTCCGGGCGCTTGGCCACGAGGTCATCGTCGAGCCGATGACGGTGATAAACTTCCAGCCACCTCCTGACATCGCGTTCCGTCCCGCCGCGCTTCTCTTCACCAGCCGCAATGGCGTGCGGGCGGCGGCCTCATGGCCGGTCGCTTCAACCTGGCGCGATATCCCTGTCTTCACGGTCGGCGAGCGGACGGCGGAGACGGCCCGCGGGACCGGCTTCGGTGATGTCCGGGCGGGCGGCGGCGACGTTGTGGTCCTTGCCGAAGAAATCGCAGCTTCGCTCGATCCTTATGCCGGCCGGCTGCTGCACGTCGCAGGTCGCGACCGGGCGGGCGATCTCGAAGGAATGCTTGCCGCGAAGGGCTTCGATACCGTCACGGTCGAGGCTTATGACGCCTCGGCAGTCGATACGCTGAGCGAAAGCGCGAGGCGGGCGCTGCAAAGCGGCGATATCGACGGCGCATTGTTCCTGTCGCGGCGCGCGTCAGCGATCTTCGCCCGGCTGGTGGATGACGCCGGCCTTGGCGCCGAAGCGCGGCGCCTGGCCTGTTTCGTCATCTCGGACTCCGCCGCCGAACCCCTGCGGCACCTTGGCGAAGTGCGCGTCGCCGAAAGCCCGACCGCGGCGGGGGTGGTTGCGCTGATCGGTCGTTAGGCCTCTGCAACGTTTTCCCTATATACCGGTTGGCGGGGCAGCGATCGCCCGAGGAGCAGAATGAACGCGGACGAAGCAGGCAAGGAAGACGGGAAGGGGGCGGCCGCGGCCGGCGGCCCTTCCGGTGCGGAACCGAAGGTCAAGCCGGCGGTCACCATCGACCTCAAGGCGGAGCCGGTGAAGGCCGGTTCGTCGGAGAAGAAGCCCGGCACGCCGGGGAAAGAATCGCCTCCCGATCGCGAGTCGCCCGCCGCGCGGGGCGCCACCGAGGAGCGCGAGCCCCCGCCGCCACCGCCCCCACCGAAGCCGGCGCCGCCCGGCGAGGGCGGTCCGCGTCGCGTCGGCGTGGTTGGCCTTGTGGTCGCGGCCGTGATCGGCGGCATCGTCGCCACGGCGCTCGGCATCATCTATCACGCCAGTGGTGTCGTACCGACGCGGTCGGAGGTGATCGCCCAGGAGGCCCTCGACAAGATCAACGCGATCGGTGTCGCGGTGGACGGGCTCGACAAGCGGGTCGCCGCGGTCGAATCGCAGCCCGCGGCCCCGGCGTCGTCCGACATTGCCGGCCTGACCGAGAAGCTCACCGCGCTGGAGGCGCTCGAGAAGGAGAATCGCGACCGGATCGCGAAGCTCGAGGCGGCGCCCGCTGCACCAGCGACGCCGCCGGTCGACGGCGCTGGGGCGGGAGCGGCGGTTGCGGCCGAGCTCAGCGACCTCAAGGCGCGGATCGACAAGCTGGAAGCCGATGCCTCCGCCGCGGCGAGTGCTGCCTCGTCGGTGTCTTCGCTGACCGACCGGGTCGCCGCCCTCGAAGCGTTGACGAAGGATCTCGGCGACAAGGTCGCCGCGCTCGCCGCTCGTCCGGCCGAAAGCGAGAAGGCGGCGCGAGCCGCCGCCATCGCCATCCTCCAGCAGGCGGTCGAGGCGGGCGGTCCTTTCGCCCCCGACCTCGCGATGCTGAAGGCGCTCGGTCTCGACCAGGCGGACGTCGCCAAGCTCGAGTCGCTGGCGGTGAAGGACACGCCCAATGTCGCCACGCTCCAGAAGCAGTTCCCGGAGGTGGCGGATGCGATCCTCGCGGCGACCATGACCGAGGATCCGGACAAGGGCTTCCTCGACAGCGTCGGTTCCTTCTTCGGCAGCCTCGTCACCGTCCGGCCGACCGGGGCGATCCCCGGCGACTCGCCGGAGGCGGTCGTCTCGCGGATGCAGGCCGCGGTCGATTCCGGCGACATCGCGACGGCGCTCGCCGAACGTGCCAAGCTGCCGGAAGTGGGACAGCAGGCCTCGGCCGACTGGGCCCAGGCGGCGGAGGATCGGCTCACCATCAACCAAC
>JAGRKY010000799.1 GCA_020442095.1 Bauldia sp. | reverse complement strand
GCGGCAACACCGTCGTCTTCAAGGCATCGGAGAACTGCCCGCGCACCCACGCCCTGATCGTCGAAGCCTTCCGCGAGGCGGGACTGCCCGCCGGCGCCATCAACCTCGTCACCAACGCCCCCGAGGACGCACCGAAGATCGTCGAGACCCTGATCGCCCATCCGAAGATCCGGCGCATCAACTTCACCGGTTCCACCCGCGTCGGCCGCGTCATCGCCGAGACCGCCGCGCGCTACCTGAAACCGGTCCTGCTCGAGCTCGGCGGCAAGGCGCCGCTCGTCGTTCTCGACGACGCGGATATCGACGAGGCGGTGAATGCCGCCGTCTTCGGCGCCTTCGCCAATGCCGGCCAGATCTGTATGTCGACGGAGAAGATCGTCGTTGACGGGAAGATCGCCGACGCCTTTGTCGAAAAATTCGCCGCCCGCGCCGCTGCCCTGCCCGCCGGCGATCCCCGTGGCCATGTCGTCATCGGCTCCTGCATCAGCAAGGCCTCCGTCGCCCGTGTCGGCGAGCTGATCGAGGACGCGGTCGGCAAGGGCGCGACGATCGCCGCCGGCGGTCCGAGCGACACCTCGATCATGGCCGCGACGGTCATCGACAAGGTCACCCCGTCGATGCGCATCTACGACGAGGAGTCCTTCGGCCCGGTCGTCTGCGTCATCCGGGTCGATGGCGAAGAGGAAGCCATTCGCATCGCCAACGATACGGAATATGGTCTGTCGTCAGCGGTTTACACGAAGGACATCGCACGCGGCATGAAGGTGGCGCGGCGCATCGAGTCCGGCATCTGTCACATCAACGGCCCGACCGTTCACGACGAGGCGCAGATGCCTTTCGGCGGCACCAAGGCCAGCGGCTACGGCCGCTTCGGCGGCAAGGCGGCGATCGACGAATTCACCGAGCTGCGCTGGATCACCATCCAGACCGAACCCATGCACTACCCGTTCTGAGGCGGCACCATGCCACTTCCTGCAACTACCATAGGCGGGCAGAAGACTTGCCTCCCCCCTTGTGGGGGAGGCCGGATTTCCCCGATTTGCGAACGCAAATCGGCATCGGAAATCCGGGAGAGGGGTCAGCAGGCAGCATGAAACAGCGGACGCAGGTCGGGATCGTCGGCGCAGGCCCTTCGGGCCTGCTGCTCTCCCACCTGCTCGCCCGCCAGGGGATCGAGTCGATCGTCGTCGAGGACAGGAGCCGCGACTATGTCGAGAACCGCGTGCGCGCCGGCGTTCTCGAACAGGGCACCGTCGATACGCTGATCGAGGCAGGTCTCGGCGAGCGGATGCTCGGCGAAGGGCTGGTCCATGACGGCGTCGAGATACGCTTCAACGGCCAACGCCACCGCATCGACTTCCCATCGCTCACCGGCGGCAAGCACATTACCATCTACGGCCAGGGCGAGGTGGTGAGGGATCTCATCGATGCACGCCTCGCCGATGGCGGCGTCATCCATTTCGAGGTTTCCGGCACGTCGATTGACGGCATCGACGGCGACAATCCGGTCATCCGCTACCGCAAGGATGATGCGGACCACGAGATCGCCTGCGACTTCATCGCCGGCTGCGACGGCTTCCACGGCATCTGCCGGCAGAGCGTCCCCGAGGGCATCCTCACCGGCTACGAGCGCGTCTATCCCTATGCCTGGCTCGGGATCCTCTCGGATTCGGCGCCGGCGGCCGAGGAAGTCGCCTATTGCCATAGCGACCGCGGCTTCGCCCTCCTCTCTTTGCGCTCGCCGACGGTCAGCCGCCTCTACCTCCAGGTCGACCCCGACGAGGATATCGAGGCGTGGCCCGACGACCGCTTCTGGGAGGAATTGCGCCGCCGCACCGCGACGAACGAGGGCGCCGACGCCATCCAGGCCGGGCCCGTCCTCCAGAAGGGCATCACCCCGATGCGGAGCTACGTTGTCGAGCCGATGCGCCACGGCCGCCTCTTCCTTGCCGGTGATGCCGCCCATATCGTCCCGCCGACCGGGGCGAAGGGCATGAACCTCGCCGTCGCCGATATCCGTTACCTGACCGAGGCACTTGCCGGCTTCTACCGCGCCGGCGATGCCGCCGGCCTCGACGCCTATTCGGCCCGGGCGCTGCGCAGGGTCTGGAAAGCGCAGCGCTTTTCGTGGTGGATGACCACCATGCTGCATCTCTCGCCCGACGATTCGCCCTTCGATCGCCGCCGCCAGATCGCCGAGCTCGACTACGTCACCACATCGGTCGCGGCGATGACGACCCTCGCCGAGAACTATGTCGGCCTCCCCTTCGACGACGGAGGCATGCGATGACGGCGTGCGTCCTTCGAGGCTCGGGCCTCGCCCTCGCACCTCAGGATGGCGGGG
>JAGRKY010000798.1 GCA_020442095.1 Bauldia sp. | reverse complement strand
TCGACATGCCGGTCAAGAAGGTGACCAGCGTCAATTTTGGCGGTCCGAACCTCGACATCCTATATGTCACCTCGATGGCCAAGCCGCCTCTGCCGCGCTTCCCCGGCGACGGAGTCCTCCGCGGCAGCCTTTTCGCCATCTACGACCTTGGCATCACCGGCGTTCCCGAGCCGCGTTTCGGCGGCTGACGGGGCCGGTTCGGTCATCCGGGCAGCTGGCGCACCCGGTTGGCCGAACCGGGCCGGCTTTTTCCCCGACTGTCGCAACATCTTCGCAGTCGCGTGATATGAGGCTGCCATGCGCATTGCCGTCTTCTTCACGCCCCCCCGCGATCATCCCCTCACCAACGCCGCCGCCGACTGGCTGGGGCGCGACGCGTTCACCGACGAAATCCGGCCGCGCGGCGAGGTTCCCGGCTTCGATTCCGATGAAATCGCGGCGCTGACCGCCGATCCCCGCCGCTACGGCTTCCACGCGACGCTGAAGCCGCCTTTCCGGATCGCGGCGGGCCACAATCTTGACGATATCCGGGCGGCACTTGCCGGTTTCTGCCGGACGCAGCCGGCCTTCACGATTCCGGCGCTGGAACTGACCGCCCTCGGGCCGTTCTTCGCGCTCACCGCCGGCCGGGCAACCGCGGACGTCAACGAACTGGCCGCGGCGGTGGTGAGGGACCTTGACCCGTTCCGGGCGCCTGCCACCGAGGAGGAGATCGCCCGGCGCCGGCCGGAGAGCCTGAGCGAAAGGCAGCGCGATTATCTGCGGGAGTGGGGCTATCCTTACGTGTTCGACGAATTCCAGTTCCACATGACGTTGACCGGGCGGGTCCCCGTGGCGCGCCGGGCCGCCATGGCCGAGGTGCTGCGGCGGCGATTCGCGCCGTTCATCGGCCGGCCGCTGGCGATCGACGCCCTTGCGCTCTTCTGCGAGCCGCTGCCGCCGTCGGATTTCTTCGTCGACAGCCACGCGGCGCTCGTGCCGGTCAAGCAGGCAATGGCAGGAACATGAAAGAGACGGTCTTCAGGAACGGTCGCGTGGTGCTGCCGGAGGCGGTCCATGACGGCGATGTCGTCCTGCGCGACGGCCTGATCGCGGAGATCGAGGATGCCGGCACCGGCGAGGTCGGCGTCGATCTCGAAGGCGACTGGCTTCTCCCCGGTCTCGTCGAACTCCATACCGATCATCTCGAGGGCCATTTCGCGCCGCGGCCGCGGGTCCGCTGGAACCCCTCCGCCGCCGTCCATGCCCATGACGCCCAGATCGCCTCCTCCGGCATCACCACGGTGCTCGATGCGCTGCGAGTCGGCATGGACGAGGATTCGCAGCTCACCGCGGAGGATGTGAAGACCCTCGGCAACGCGATCGCCTCCGCCCGGAAGCGCGACAGCCTCAGGGCCGAGCATTTCATCCACCTGCGCTGTGAGGTCTGCGCGCCGGACGTGCTCGAAGGCTTCGCGATGTTTGACGACGAGCCGCTGGTCCGCCTCGCCTCGCTGATGGATCACACCCCCGGCCAGCGCCAGTTCACGAGCATGGACACCTACCGCGTCTACTACCAGGGCAAGAGCGGCATGTCGGATGCGGAATTCGAGCGCTTCGTCGCGACGCGCCAGGCCCGCGCCGGGAACCTCTCCGATGTCAACCGCAAGGCGCTCGCCGCGATGAGCAAGGAGCGCGGCATCGTGCTCGCGAGCCACGACGACGCCACCGAGGCGCATGTCGCCGAGGCGCTGGAGCATGGCGTCGCCGTCGCGGAATTCCCGACCACGCTGGAAGCCGCCTCGGCCTCCCGCGCCGCCGGCCTCAAGGTGCTGATGGGCGCGCCGAACATCGTCCGCGGCGGCTCCCATTCCGGCAATATCGCGGCCAGCGACCTCGCCGAGGCGGGTATGCTCGACGTGCTGTCGTCCGACTATTTCCCCTTCAGCCTGCTGCATGCGGTCTTCGTCCTCGCCGAGACGGTCGAGCATGTGCCGCTGCCGGCGGCGGTCGCGCTCGTCTCCCGCAATCCCGCCGCGGCGGCCGGCTTCGACGACCGCGGCGCCATCGAGGTCGGCAAGCGTGGCGATCTCGTCCAAGTCCGTGTCGATGGCGATCATCCCGTCGTCCGCGCCGTCTGGCGCCAGGGCCGTCGTGTCGCCTGAGATCGCCGCCTCGTCGGTCGCGGATGCCGGCCGGCTTGTCCTCGTCGTCGGGCCGAGCGGCGCCGGCAAGGATTCGCTGATCGATTATTGTCGCGAGCGCCTTTCCGGCTCGGAACGCGTCGTCTTCCCGCGCCGGGTCGTCACCCGCGAGGACGCCGGCGGCACCGAGGATCACGACACCGTCTCGGAGGACGATTTCCACCGCATGGTCTCCGAGGGCGCCTTCGTCCTCCACTGGCGGGCGCATGGGCTTGGCTACGGCATCCCCGCCTCGATCGCCGCAGATCGCGCCGCCGGCCGTACCATCGTCGTCAACGTTTCCCGCTCGGTCATCGACGAGGCGCGGCGTCGCTATCCGCCGGTGCTCGTCGTATCGGTCACCGCGCCGGTCGACGTGCTGGCCGACCGCCTTTCGCGCCGCGGCCGCGAGTCGCCCGAGCGGATTCGCGCCCGGCTCGAGCGGAGTGGCAATTACGTCGTCGAGGGGGAGGACGTCCTCGTCCTCGACAATTCCGGCCCGATCGAGCAGGCCGGCGAAACGCTGCTCGCCGTCCTCGTCGCTTCCGGCGCCTGACGCTGCTTGCAGCCAGCCGCCGACCGGTTTACCTCCGTGCGCAACACCAACGCCGTCCGGGAGAAAGCGACCATGTTCGAGAAATTCGGGATTCTGATCGACAACGAGTGGCGCCCCGCCCGTTCCGGCAAGACCATGCCGGTCCATTCACCGGCGACCGAGGAGAAGATCGGCGAGGTCCCGGTCGCGGACTCCGACGATGTCGCCGATGTGCTGGCGAGCGCCGCCCGCGGCTTCGAGACGTGGAAGGCGATTGCCGCCTGGGACCGGGCGAAGATCATGCGCCGCGCCGCCGACCTGATCCGCGAGCGCGTCGAGGACATCGCCGATGTGATGAGCGCCGAGACCGGCAAGCCGCTTGCCGAGGCGCGCGGCGAGACCAACGGCACCGCCGACCAGTTCGAGTGGTATGCCGAGGAGGCGAAGCGGGTCTATGGCCAGATCATCCCCGCCCGGGTGCCCGAGCAGCGGCTGTCGGTGATCTACCAGCCGGTCGGCGTCTGCCTGTCGCTGTCGGCGTGGAATTTCCCGGCGCTGCTGCCGTCGCGCAAGATCGCGGCTGCGCTCGCCGCCGGCTGTTCGGTCGTCGCGCGCCCGGCCTCCGACGCTCCGGGCTCGACCTTCAAGATCGCCGAGGCGTTGGTCGATGCCGGCATCCCGCCGGGCGCCGTCACCGTCATCACCGGCTCGTCGTCGAAGCTTGCCGCCGAGCTGATCGCCTCGCCGGTGATCCGCAAGGTATCGCTCACCGGTTCGGTCGCCGTCGGCAAGAAGGTGCTGGCGCAATGCGCCGAAGGCATCAAGCGCGCCTCGATGGAGCTCGGTGGCCATGCGCCGGTGATCATCCATCGCGACGCCGATCCGGTCGGCAGCGCCCGCGCCGCCGCCATGGCCAAGTTCCGCAATTCCGGCCAGGTCTGCATCTCGCCGACGCGCTTCTACGTCCATGAGAGCCTCAAGCAGCCCTTCGAGGATGCCTTCGTCGATTACGCGCGCTCGATCGTCGTCGGCGACGGCCGCAAGGACGGCGTGACGATGGGGCCGATGATCCGCGCCGGCGCCGTCGATACGGCGCTCGAGCTGGTCGATGACGCCGTCGAGAAGGGCGGCCGCCTGCTGCATGGCGGACGCCGGCCGGCCCATCTCAACAAGGGGCATTTCATCGAGCCGACGGTGATCGGCGACGTGCCGGACGATGCCCGCATCATGAGCGAGGAACCCTTCGCCCCGATCGCCCCGCTGACCACCTTCGCCGACGAGGACGAGATGATCGAGCGGGCGAATGCCCTGCCTTTCGGCCTCGCCGCCTATGTCTTCTCCAACGATGCCGATCGCGCCCAGCGCACCGCCGAGCGGCTGGAGGCGGGCATGGTCGGGATCAACGAGATGCTGCTCGCCGGCGCCGAGACGCCCTTCGGCGGCATCAAGGAATCGGGCTATGGCCGCGAGGGCGGCTCGATCGGCATCAAGGATTACCTCGAGCCGAAATTCATCCGCCACCGGCTGATGCCGACGGGCTGAGGCTGCCCGTCAGACCCCTCAAGTGTGGCCGCGATAGCGGCCACCCCCAGCCCGTCATCCTGAGGTGCACGGCCGCGATAGCGGCCGGGCCTCGAAGGACGCACCCTGGCAGGGGCACCCGCGCAAGCGGCCAGGCTCAACCCCGTCATCCTGAGGTGCTTCGCGGAGCGAAGCCTCGAAGGACGCACCCCGGCAGGGGCACCCGCGCAAGCGGCCAGGCCCAACCCCGTCATCCTGAGGTGCTTCGCGGAGCGAAGCCTCGAAGGACGCACCCCCGAAAGGGTCCCCGCACACCCGAAGGCGGGATTACTGCATGCGGACGCCGGTCTGCCGGTCGAAGAGGTGGACCAGCGCCGGATCGGCGGTGAGGTGGAGCGTCTCGCCCGGCTCGACGCGAATCCGCTCGCGGAACACCCCGACGAGGTCGTGGCCGCCGAGCTTCATGTAGACCTGCGTCTCCGATCCCGTCGGCTCGACGACCTGGACCTTTGCGGCGAAGCCGGTATCGGCGAGCACGAGATGTTCCGGACGGATGCCGAACGTGGCCGGCCGGCCGTTCTCCGAATCCGGCACCGGCGGCGAGGGGATCTCGTCGCCCTCGTCGGTGACGAAGATGGCGCGCCCGTCGCCGGCCTGGAGCTTGCCCTGGATGATGTTCATCGACGGCGAGCCGATGAA
>JAGRKY010000001.1 GCA_020442095.1 Bauldia sp. | reverse complement strand
GTCAAGCGCTTCATCAGGCAATGGTTCGATTATTCGGAGCAGCGGATGGCGAACGCCATAGCGCGGGTTCCGGCAGGGACAGTGACGGACCAGACCCGGCACGACGCCACGCCGGCGGTTCCGGAGGGTATCCCGGTGCAGGTCAAGATCACGGTCGACCCGAAGGCGGCCAGGATCGAGGTCGATCTCCGCGACAATCCGGATTGTCTCGATTGCGGCCTGAACCTCTCGGAGGCCTGCTCGACCAGTGCGGTCGTCACCGCCCTTTTCAATTGCCTCGAATGGGACATCCCCAAGAATGCGGGCAGCTTTCGATGCATCGACGTCCGCCTCAGGGAAAACTGTTGCGTCGGGATCCCGCGCTTCCCGCATTCCTGCTCGATGGCGACCACCAATCTCACCGACCGCGTCGTCAACGTCACACAATCGGCCTTCGCGAAGCTCGGTGACGGGTTCGGCCTCGCCCAGGGCGGCAACGCCATGGGTGCGCCGATGGCGGTGATATCGGGATTTGACGGCCGCCACGGCGGCGAGCCCTACATAAACCAGATCTTCGTGGGCAAGAACGGCGGGCCCGGCGGCCCGGCGGCGGACGGCTGGGTGACCTATGTGCTGCCGAATGCCGGTGGCGTGACCTACCGGGACAGTATCGAGCTCGACGAACTCAAATACCCGATCCACATCGAGATGCAGCGCCTCGCCGTCGATACGGGCGGCGCCGGTCGCTACCGCGGCGCGCCGGCGGCCGAGGTGGTCTATGGCAGCAAAAGCGGCCGTATGACCGTCGTCATTCCCTCCGACGGTCACTACAACCCACCCCAGGGGGTGCTCGGTGGCGGCCCGGGATCGGCAGCCGCCACCTACAGGATCGCGGCGGACGGAACGCGCGAGAAGAAGCCCAATGTCTGCACCTTCCAGATAGACATGGGCGAGAAGGTCTACGGCCTCGACTGCGGTGGCGGCGGCTATGGCGACCCGATGACGCGTGACCCGATGCGAGTTCTCGAGGACGTCCTCGAAGGCTGGGTCAGCCTCGAGGCGGCGCGCGATGCCTATGGCGTCGTTCTGGCAACCGATCAGGCCGAGGGTGGCCTGGCGGTCGATGTGACAGCGACAGATCGGATGCGCGCGAAACTTCGAGCAACCGGATCTGCCTAGCAGCGGGTCGGCGGCGCGCCGAAGTGGCGAAGTGCCAATCAAAGTCAGCGTCGGCAGGAACAATGCGGTCGCGCAAAGGTGTCGGTGAGTTCGAACACGCTCGGCCAAGCGTTCCTTGAGCAGCGGGGCGACGCTGCTTCCCTGCGGAACGTTCCGCGAGCGATATGCCCGGCACCAGGGGTCCCTGCTCGGCCAGCCGTAGGTGCCTCCCTCGGACTTGCCGGCGGGCCGCCCCTCAGGGAGCGACGCCAGACGCAGTTTCACGCACGGCCGCCGGCACCACGCCGGGCCGATGCCCATGTTCCTGCAGAATTCGCGCGGCCTGCCGAACCGTCGCGGAACCGTCCAACTGCGTCCGGCTGTGCTTGCCCGATGACTGACACAGCCCGGAGCATCAGGCAGACGCATCCGCAGCGTCGCGCGGATCGGAGTCTCGCCACAGCGGCCAATCCAGAAGGAACAAGGGCTAACTCACCAAAATATACCATTGGTATTATTCAATGAGACCAATGGATTGACAATTGGTCTCATCGATAGAACCATTAGCCGTCGATGGAAAAACCAGTGGAAGGGGAACTACCGATGAAGAGACAGAAGTCCATTGGCGGCCGCCTTGCCGCGCCCGCCATTGCAGCCTTAGCCCTCGCCATATCGCAGGCACCGGTCGCCGCGCAGTCTGACGGACCGATCGTTGCCCTTCTGCTCAAGGAAAACCAGACGCCGCGCTACGAGACGCGCGACCGGCCGACCTTCGAGAAGCAGCTGGCCGAGAGCTGCCCGACCTGCCAGCTCAAGTATTACAATGCGGCCGGCGATGTCGGTCGCCAGCTCAGCCAGGTGGAATCCGCCCTGACCGAAGGAGCGACCGTGCTCGTCCTCAATCCGGTCGATGCCAGCGCCGCCGGCCGGATGGTCCAGGCCGCTCACCAGCAGAATGCCAAGGTGATCAGCTACGATCAGGTGATCTACGACGCCGGCGTCGATTTCGCCGTCAAGTTCGACAACGTGCAGCAGGGCATGGTCGGCATGCAAGCGCTCATCGACAAACTGAAGGCGGACGGCCTCACCACCGGCAATATCGTCATGCTCAACGGCGATCCGGCGGACTCCGGAGCCGCACCGGAGAAGCAGGGTGCCCACAGCGTGATCGACGACTCCGGCTTCACGGTCGCCGCGGAATTCGACACCAAGGCATGGTCGGCCTCCAACGCCCAGCGTCACATCGAACAGGCGATCACGATGATCGGCGCCGACAAGATAGCGGGCGTCTATGCCGGGAACGATGGCATGGCCACAGGCGCGATCGCCGCCCTCAAGGGCGCCGGCGTCGACCCGATGCCCCCGGTGACGGGTCTCGACACCCAGCTCGACGCGGTGCAGCTCATGGTGGCCGGCGATCTTTACGAGAGCACGTACCTCCCGGTCGAAACCGATGCCGCGATCGCCGCAAAGGCCGCTTCCGCCATTGCCCTTGGCGAGTCGCTCGACAGCCTCATCAACGGTGAGGTCGACGACGGCACCCACAAGGTGCCGGCGCATCTGCTGCAGTCCATCGCCGTGACGATGGACAACATGCAGGAGATCCTGATCGACAGCGGCTACCTCACCGTCGAGCAGATCTGCACGCCGGATTTCGCCGACGCCTGCGCCGAGGCCGGGCTGACGAAGTGATGCCACACGCGATGACCAGTCCGGCCCAGATTGTTGCCGTCGACCTCGGCGGAACCAACATCCGGGTCGGGCTGATCAATGCGGACGGGACTCTGGCCGACAACGCCAGGGAGCCCGTCCGTAGCGGGTCGGAACCGGAGCAGATCGTGAACCTGATCAGGAAAATGGCGCGACAGGGCCATCCCGAAAGGGCCATCGTCGGTTCGCCCGGTCGTATCGATCGCCGCGCCGGCAAGGTACTCCGCGCCCGCAACCTTCCCCGGACCGACCTCGACCAGCTTTCAGATTCCTACCTCTCCGAGCGCTGCGGGCTGCCCGTCGAGCTCGCCGGGGACGCCGAGCTCGCCGCTGTCGGCGAAAGCTATTTCGGCGCCGGCTCGATTACCGGCATCACCGGATACCTCACGTTTTCCACCGGCGTCGGCGCCGCGGCCCTGGTCGAAGGGGTCGTCCTGTCGGGCCCGATCGGCGGCTTCCAGATCGGATTCGTCAGGAGCCTCGGCTTCGACCGCCCGATCGCCGACGTGCTCGCTTCGGGACAGCGCATACAGGCGCTCGCAAAGGCGCTCGGCCGGCCGATCGACTATCGCGGCACGTGCGAGCTTGCCGACGGTACCGGCGAGGAGGCTGGCCTGGCGCGGGAAGCGCTGACCGATATCTTCGATGCCGCCGTCTCCATCGCAGTCATCCTCTGCCATGCCTGCACGCCCGATGTGCTGGTAATCGGCGGCGGGCTTGCGCGAGCGACCGAAGGGGCCCTCGCCCGGGAGATCGCGCGGCGCCTCGCCGACTGGGAATTCTCGAACCTCTCGTGGGACGTTGCCGTCCGCGAGGCAGCTCTCGGCGACGACGCCGCCCTGATTGGCGGGGCCGCCTGGTCGCGGGCCCGCCCCGGTACGCGGCATGCGGATTCAAGGGAGCTACCGGCGTGACCACAATGGTGGGCGATCAGAATGGTTCCGCGCCCGTGCTGGCGATGGAGCACATCCGGAAGAGCTTCGGCGCCGTGCTGGCGCTCAGCGACGTCAATCTCATCGTCAATCAGCGCGAGGTGGTTGCGCTGGTCGGCGACAACGGCGCCGGCAAGTCGACGTTGATCAAGGCGATCTCGGGCGTCCAGCCGATGGACAGTGGCACGATGATGGTCGAGGGACGGGTCGTGACGCCGCGCAGCCCGATCGATTCCGCCCGCCTCGGCATCGCGACCGTCTACCAGGACCTCGCGCTCTGCGACAATCTCGACGTCGTCTCGAACCTCTTTCTCGGCCAGGAAAAAACGTCCGCGGGCTTTCTCCGTTCACTGGATATGGAAGAAGTCGCGATCGGGTTGCTGGCGCGGCTCTCGGTCAAGATCAAGGACCTGCGGACGCCCGTCGCTTCGCTCTCCGGCGGCCAACGGCAATCGGTAGCGATCGCGCGATCCCTGCTCGGCGATCCGAAGCTCGTGATCCTCGACGAGCCGACGGCCGCGCTCGGCGTCGAACAGACCGCCGAGGTGCTGGGCCTGATCGAGCGCCTTCGCGACGACGGCCACGCCGTCCTGATGATCAGCCACAACCTCGCCGACGTCTTCGATGTCGCCGACCGCATCGTCTGCCTGAGGCTTGGTCGCAGTGTCGCGAGCTTCACCGTCGAGGACACGTCCGAAGACGAGGTCGTCGCCGCGATCACCGGCGTCGCCGACAGTCGCGCGCAGAGGCGGCGGGCTCGCAGGGAAGGCAAA
Source organism: Bauldia sp. (assembly GCA_020442095.1). The sequence continues at coordinate 25,055 of JAGRKY010000001.1, read as the reverse complement.
GGCAAAGGGGGCGCACCATCATGACCGCGGTGGACGAAGGCGCCAGGGACAATCCCGCTGAAGACGACGCCGCGCCTCGTGAAACGCACTGGCTGGCCAGGTTGCTGGGCGGCGGCGATCTCGGTCCGCTGCCGGTCATTCTCGGCCTGGTCGTGGTTACAATCATCTTCCAGGCGGCGAGCGACCGCTTCCTCCTGCCGCAGAATATCTTCAACCTCAGCCAGCAGATCGCGCCGGTCGGTGTATTGGCGCTTGGCATCATCTTCGTGCTGATCATCGGCGAGATCGACCTCTCGGCGGGCTCGGTCAGCGGCGTCACCTCGGCCGCAATGGTGGTGCTGGCTGTCCACATGGGCTGGGACCCGGTCCTGGCGGTGGTCGCGGCAATCGCCTTCGGGGCGGCGATCGGGCTCTTCCACGGATTGATCTTCACCAAGCTCGGGGTGCCGTCATTCGTGCTGACCCTCGGAGGACTCCTCGCCTGGCAGGGCGCCCAGCTCATGGTGCTCGGCAATGCCGGCACCATCAACCTTCCCTACGACGGCATCATTGCCTCGGTCGCCACCACTGTCCTGCCGGCCTGGGTCGGTTACCTAATCGCTGCCGGCTACCTCGCCGTCTCGCTGGCCGTCATCGCGCATACGGCGCGAAAACGACGGCAAAGAAACCTGCCACCGCGTCCGCTGACAGGGCGCCTGGCGGTCGCCGTGGCGATTGCGGCGCTTATCGTTGCGGCGACGACGATCTTCTCCCTTTGGCGCGGCATTTCGCTGCTGTTCATGATCTTCCTCGTCCTTGTGACGCTGGTGGATATCCTGCTGTCGACGACGAAATTCGGCCGCAAGCTCTTCGCGGTTGGCGGCAATGCGGAGGCCGCACGGCGCGCCGGCATCGAGGTCGATCGCGTCAAGGTCGTCGCCTTTGTGCTCTGCTCCAGCTTCGCGGCACTGGCCGGCATCCTCGTCGCGTCCCGCCTCTCGGCAGTCAACCAGGCCAGCGGCGGCAACGAGATGCTGCTGAACGCCATCGCGGCGGCGGTCATCGGCGGCACCAGTCTGTTCGGGGGACGCGGCGCCGGCTACTCGGCCTTGCTCGGCATGCTCGTCATCGGAGCCGTCTCGAACGGGATGGACCTCCTCAATCAGCAATCCGACGTGAAGTACATCATTACAGGAATCGTGCTGGTCGCCGCTGTCGTCATCGACTCGGTAGCGCGGCGCGGCAGAAGGACCGGCAGTCGATGAGTATCGAAGCATTTCTCAGGCAGGGCTTCATCCCGTTCCGCGACGCGGTCGGGCGCGAGGTCGAAGTGCTGCGATCCGCGGTTCCGAGGCTGATGGCCGACGCCGCCGATGCCGCGCGGGTCCTCGAGGGGCCGGGCCACATCACCTTCGCGGGGATCGGCGCAAGTTTCGCGGCCCTTGCGGCGCCGGTATCGTACCTTTCGTCACGGGGCATCCCGAGCTCGCGCATCAATGCCGGCGAGGCGACCCCGCTTCCGGCCACCGATGCCGTCGTCGCGCTGTCGCAATCGGGGCGGAGCCGCGAAACCGTCGCCATGCTGCGGGAAGCGCGCGGGCCGAAGCTGGCAATCGTCAATGTCAGCGACTCACCAATGGCGAAGATTGCCGATGCTGTCCTGTCGCTCGGTGACCTTCCCGACAGTCTGGCTTCGACGATCGGCTACACCGCGTCCGTCATGGCGGTTTCGATGCTGGCCGAGGCCCGCGCAGAAGGAGCGCCGGCGCAATCGTGGCTCAGCATTGCCGGACGGCTGGAAGCCTTCGTTGCGGCAAACGACACGGCTGTCGAAGCATTCGCCGATATGCTCGCAGACTCGACATCCGCCGACTTTGTCGCGCCATCCGAGTTCTCCGGGATAGCGGAAGGCGGCAGCCTGCTTATCCGCGAAGTTGCGCGCAAGCCGGTGGCGCCATTCGAAACGCGGCAATATCTGCACGGCTTGATGGAATCGACGAGCGACACGACGATGCACATTGTCGTCGACGGCCCGGACGAGGGCGAGATTGTCCGCGCATTGTTGCCTCTCAAGCGCCGGATCGTCGAGTTCCGTGCCTCGCCGCGCGCAAGCGAGGATGGCAACACCATCGTCGTAGCCGTTGAACCGGCATCACCTCTGGAACTGCCGTTGTTCGTGGCGGTATTCCTGCAGCATGCGGTGCTGCGCTCGGCCGTGGCGAACGGGATTGATCCCGACGAGTTTCTCTTCCTCGACACGGGGACGAAACTTGGCGACGGCGAGTAGCCCGGAAAGCGGCGCCGGCCTTGTCGCGTCGGGGCCGGATCGATCAACAGCGCGGCATCGATCGCGCGACACAAAGGGAGACATCGAGCCCCATGGTTGGCCCTTCGCCTTTATACGACCGGGTTGCCGATCGGATCCGAGAGCAGATCAGCAACGGCGCGATCGCGCCGAACTCGCGCATCCCGTCGGAACGCATCCTCGCCGAAACCTTCGGAGTCAGCCGCGTTACGGTTCGCCAGGCCCTCAAAGAGCTTGAATCCGCGGGACTTGTCGAAGTCGTCGCCGGGGCACGGTGGGCGCGGTCGAGCATTGTCGACCCGGACTACACGACGTCCGAGGATTCCATCGAGGAAGGTGCCGCGGGACTGGTCAGCTTCTCCCACCTCGCGCAGTCGAACGGCCTGAAAGCCACTGCCGAAGTGCTGACCAACGAGACCCGGGCAAGCACACTCGACGAGGCCGACTTGCTCGGCATCGCACCCGGGGCCCCAATCGTCGATCTCGTGCGGCTGCGGTACCTCGACAGCATTCCGACGCTCATCGATTTCTCGCTTCTGCCGGAAGGCCTGGCGCCCGGCATCGGCAAGCACGATTTTTCGCAAACCTCCCTCTATCAGACGCTGGCGGAGCGCTACGGCCTGAACGCGGCCCGGGCCGACTGCATCATGGAAGCGCGCGGCGCCACCGAGGAGGCGGCGGCGCATCTCGGTCTCGCCCCCGGCGCGCCGGTCCTCGTCATCGTCCAGAAGACCTTCAGTGATACCGGCCGCATCATCCAGTGGTGCCGGAGCGTCTACCGCGGTGACCGCTACCGCTTTCGCGCGATTCTGGATGGTCTCCAGGGAACCCAGCGTCTCCGTCCCCTCGGATCGGGTGGACGGCCGGGCATACAGCCAACCGACCGAACCAAGGAACCAGCCATATGAGAATTCCCGCCAAGGGCGCCGTCATCAGGGGCGCGCTCGTCACCGGAGACATCCGGGTCGAAGACGGCCGGATCGCCGAGATCGGCCTGCCTTCGACCGGCAACGGCTACGTGCTGCCCGGCCTGATGGACCTTCAGGCCAACGGCTATGCCGGCGTCGACTTCAACGCGGCGAGCGCGGAGGACTTCGAGAGAGCCTTCGTCGCCCTGCGCCGGGACGGCGTGTTCTGGGTGCAGCCGACGATCATCACCGACGATGCCGACAACGTTGCCCGACAGATCGCCCTGCTCGGCGAATTGCAGCGGAAGCCCGGCCGTGGCGCCGAGATCGTCGGCGTCCATGCCGAGGGTCCGTTCCTTCATCCCGATCACCGCGGCGTGCATCGCCCGAAATACCTGCGCGATCCCGACAAGGACATGGTCAGCCGCTTTCTCGAGGCGGGTCCTCTCCGCACCATCACGGTCGCTCCGGAATTGCCGAACGCCATTCCGGTCATCAGCTGGGCGGCAGAGGCCGGCATCATCGTGCAGGTCGGACACACCGGTGCGTCGGCCGACGTGACCCGCTCCGCCTTCGATGCCGGCGCCAGGGCCGTTACCCACCTCTTCAACGGCATGGCCCAGTTCAAGCACCGGGACCCGGGCGTGATCGGCGCGACGCTGACCCGCGAAGACATCGCCATCCAGATGATCGCCGACGACATCCATCTCTCTCGCGAGGCGGCGACCATTGCCCTCAAGGCGGCCGAGCACCGCATCATGCTCGTCACCGACGCATCCTCGGCGGCGGGCGCAGGCGACGGTACCTTCACCGTCGGCGGATTCACCATAACGGTCACGGAAGGCGTTCCGCGCCTGCCCGACGGAACGCTGGCCGGCAGCACCGTGACCCTGCTTCAGCAGGTCGGCAAGCTGGTCCAGCATGGATGGGCGATCGACGCCGCAGTGAATCTCGCCAGCCGGGCGCCGGCACGGTTCTTCGGGCTCCCCAGACACGGCGAGCTGACGGTGGGCGGCCCGGCCGATTTCATCGTCACCAATCCGGAGGTCGAGATCGAGCGGATCGTCGTCGCCGGCGCGGAGTTCACTCCGTGAGCGTTCTGAAACCGGGACTGATCGTCTCTCTCACCCCTTCTCCGCAATCGCCCTGGCAGAGCCCGGACGACATCGCCCGACTGGCAGTCGCCGCGGCGGAGGGCGGCGCCGTTGCGGTCAAGGTCGACGGCCCCGAGGCGGTCAGGGCGGTCAAGGCCCTGACCGCGGGGCTGACGGTTCTCGCCGTGAACATCGACGACACGCTGGGTGTCGCGAGCCGCATAACCCCGACCACGGACCATGCCCGCGCACTCGTCGAAGCCGGCGCCGATGTCGTCGAACTGGAGGCCGACGCCGCGAAGCGCCGCACCGACGGTCAGGATCTGTCCGTCCTGATCGCCGAATTCGCCGCACTCGGCAAGCCGGTCAAGGCGGGGGTAGGGAATGCCGCCGATGCGAAGACGGCAGTTCAGGCCGGCGCCGTCTACGTCAGCTCCTCGACATCGGGATACACGCCCGATGTCGCGCGGATGAAGCTTCCGGACATCGATCTCGTGCGTTCGCTGGTCGCGGCCGTCCCGGCGCCGGTCATCGCCGAGCGCGGCTACGCGAACCCGGACGACGTCCGGGCGGCGCTCGATGCGGGGGCGATGGCCGTGGTTGTCGGCTCGGCAATCGTCGACCCGGTCTGGCTCACCAGGCGGTTCGCCCAAGCGACCCTCTCGTAGCAGCACCCGCACGCGTGCCGGGGTCTCGCGGTGGAGCAGCTGCGCGACCCGCAGGATGCGCCCTCGATGTCCCGACCCGGCGCGCGGCGCGCGGCTTTCCGATCTTCGACCTGCCGGTCGAGCTTACCGAGGTCTTCAGCCGGGCCAGGCCGCTGGGCGTTCCGGTTTCCGTCGTCATCTGCGCGATCATCCTGATCGGGCTGCACCTCGTGCTCACCTACACGACGTTCGGGCGCGGCATCTATCTCGTCGGCAGCAATCCCCGGGCTGCAAAGGTGGCGGGCCTGCCGACACGGCACTACATGATCGGTGCCTACGTTCTTTGCTCGTTTCTGGTTGGCCTGGTGGCTGTGCTCCTCACGGCCCGGACCGGATCCGGCGAGCCCAACTTGGGCGGGACCCTCGTGCTTCAGAGCATCGCCGCTGCGGTGATCGGCGGCGTCTCGCTGCGGGGGGGACGCGGGAATGTCTACAATTGCCTCTTGGGCGGCGTCTTCATCACCGTGATGACCAACGGCATGAACCTCCTCCAGGTCGACAGCTTTCAGCAGATGATCATTCTCGGCGTGCTCTTCATCGCTGCCACGTTTATCGACCGCCTGCGCTTCTGGATGGTTCGCGACTAGAAGCGGAGCTCCCTTCGCGGGCAAATATCGTGATTTCCTGTTGCGACCGGCGACCGGAAACGGTTCACTCGCCGGCAAACAAGCTGAAATCGGGAGAATGCGTGGTGGGTGAGCGGAAAGTCGCGCTGGTGACCGGCGGACGTCGTGGAATCGGGCGGGGGATCGCCCTGGCTCTGGCCTCTTCGGGCTTCGATGTGATGATCAACGATATCGTCGCCGGGGAGGATGCCGACGAGACCATCCGGCTGATCGGCGAAGCCGGCGGGACGGGCGACTTCGTCGACGGCGACATCGCCGACGTCGACGGCCACGAGGTGATGGTTGACAGCGTCTATCGACGTTTCGGACGGCTCGATTGTCTCGTCAACAATGCCGGCGCGATGTGCGTCCGGGGCGACATGCTGGATGCGACGCCGGACGATTTCGATCGGGTTCTCGGCATCAACCTGCGCGGCACATTCTTCCTCACCCAGGCCGCCGCCCGCCGCATGATCGCCGAGGAAGAGAGGCGCGAAGGCCGCTCGATCGTGACGATCACCTCCGCCAATTCGGTGATGGTCTCTCCCGAGAAGACGCCCTACTGCATATCGAAATCGGCCCTGTCGATGGTGGTGCAGCTGTTCGGCGTCCGCCTCGCCGAGCACGGCATCGCGTCCTACGAGATCAGGCCCGGCTTCATCCGCACCGACATGTCGGCGCCGGTCCGCGAGCGCTTCACCACGATGATCGAGGCTGGCGCCACGCCGATCCGCCGTTGGGGCGAGGCAGAGGATGTCGGGCGGACCGTGGCGAGCCTCGCCACCGGGGCGCTGCCCTATAGCGTCGGCCAGCCGATCAACGTCGACGGCGGATTGCTGGTTTTCCGCCTCTGACCGGACTGGGTGATGCGCCATATCGACATGATCGGCACGCCGCTCGACCACGTGCGGAGCCCGGACCTGCTCAATCGCAGCTTCCGCGACCGTGGCGAAGCGATCACGATGACCAGGCGCGAGCTCGCGCCGGGCGATCTTGCCGGCTGGGTCGCGGAGGTCAGGCAGGACCGCGAGGCAATCGGCGCGGTGGTGACGACGCCGCTGAAGCAGGCGGTGCTGGCCCATCTCGACGAACAAACGCCGCTCGTCACCCTGCTCGGCGCGTGCAACTGCATCCGCTTCGGTGATGACGGCTGGGTCGGCGCCAACTTCGACGGATTCGGTTTCGTCGCCGCCCATGCCGCGGTCGACGCTACGGGCCTTGACGGCAAGCGCGTCCTGCTCGTCGGCTGCGGCGGCGCCGGCTCGGCGATCGCGGCCAGCCTCGTCCAGGAGGCCGAAATCGCCCTGACGCTCTGCGACATCGACCACGACCGGGCGGCGGCATTTGCCCGGCGCCTCGCCGCTTTCGCTCCCGCCGCGCGTATCGAGACGACGCCGATTCCGGCCGGCGCTTTCGACCTCGTGATCAACGCCTCGACGGCCGGAATGCATCCCGGCGATCCATCGCCGATCCCCGCCGAGACCGTGGCCGCCGCCACGACCGTCGCCGACATCGTGACCGTCGAAGATACGGCGCTCAAGCGGACGGCGGCAGAGCTCGGCAAGCGGCTTGTCGTCGGCGATGCGATGGTCGCGGGCCAGATTTCCCTGTTCCGGCGCTTCCTGCTCGGCGCCGCCCGAACCGAGCGCGATGCGCTCAAAGCAAAGGACGCATGATGAAGTACGTCAGCTTCGAGAAGGATGGCCGCGCAAGCTACGGGATCGTCAGGGATGACGGGATCGTCGATCTTGGCGCGCGCTACGGCGACCGCTATCCGACGCTACGGACAGCGCTCGATGCCGGCGTCCTCGCCGAGCTCGCCGAATCCGGGACACCCCTTGTGCGCCGCGACGAGGTTCGGCTCCTGCCCCCGGTGCCGGACCCGCGGAAGATAATCTGCATCGGCCTGAACTACCGCGCCCATGTCGGCGAGGGCGGCGGCGCCCTGCCGGACTTCCCTTCGCTCTTCACCCGCTTCGCCGACACGCTGGTCCCGGATGGCGGGGCGATCGTCGTGCCGAAGGTATCGCGCGAGCTCGATTACGAATGCGAACTGGCTCTGGTGATCGGCCGCGGCGGACGGCATATCCCGGTGGCGGAGGCAATGGATCACGTCTTCGGCTATAGCTGCTTCAACGACGCCTCGGTCCGGGACTACCAGGAGAAGCACTCCCTGCCGGCCGGCAAAAATTTTCATGCGACCGGCGGCTTCGGGCCGTGGCTGGTATCCGCCGACGAGATCCGCGACCCCGGCACCCTCGACCTCTGCACCCGCGTCAACGGCGTCGAGCTCCAGCACGGCAATACCGGCGACCTGATCTTCGATATCCCGGCGATCATCTCTTATGTCTCGGGATTCACGCCGCTTTCGCCCGGCGACGTGATTTCGACCGGCACCCCCGAAGGTGTCGGCTTCGTCCGCACCCCGCCGATCTTCCTAAAGCCCGGCGACGTTGTCGAGATCGAGGTCGAGGGGATCGGCATCCTCAGGAACCCGGTGGTCGCCGAAGACGGCTGAGCTCAGCCGAGCCCCGCGATATAGTCGGCGTAGCGGCCGGGGATATCCGCCGCCGTCGTGTCGCCGTCATGGACGATGGTGCGATACCGGACAGTGACCGACTGGCCCTTCTCGACCCGCCGCCCTTCTTTCCGGAACGGACCGACCGTCACCACGCCCCAGTCGGTGACGAACCACGAGACGTCCGCATGGTCGCGGGGGTCGGGCATCACGGCGACGCCTGCGCGGTTCCCCCCGCCGACCGGGCCCGAATAGTCGACCCAGCGCGCGGCCGAGCCGGTGATCGCCGCGCCACCGGACCGGCCCGCATCGTCGACCACCGCGCCGCCCGAGGTCACCGCGATCCCCTCGACCAGCCGGACGTTGAAATAGGAATGCCGGGTCGGGCCGATGACGAAATCCCAATCGGCGGCGGCAAGGGTCGATTCGACATCGATGACATAGGCGTCCCCGTCGAGGGCGATGCCGATCTGCCGCTCCTCCGTCAGAGCGATCCGCCCCTGGGGCGCCGCCCATTCCGCGGGGCCGCGCCATTCGAGGCTCTGTCGGATGCGGAACCCCGCCTCGCCCTCCGCCTCGCCGGTCGACCGGACGGCGACGATGCGGCCCGGGGAACGCCCCTGGAAGACGTCGTCGTTGTAGAAGTTGTAGGTGTATTCCTCGATCCGGTCGTCTGCCGCCGGCATCTGGCAATGGACGTGATCCGCGGCGATCCAGAACGAATTGTGGTGCGGATGATCGGCCGGGGCCTCGCTGGTGACGGCGAAGCCCTGAGGCGTGCAGAGCGGATAGAGGTAGGCCCGGTAGCGTCCCTGGGTCAGGCTGCAGACCGGGCGTCCGTCGAGGCGCAGCGTCCGGCGCTCGGTGGCTGCCCAGGCGCCACGCGGCAAGGCGATCGGGTCTTCCTCGAGGACGAATCGTGCGGTCATGGAGAAGCCTTGGGTCGTCGGGTTGGAACCGGTGGCAGGCATCGCCTGCCCGGCTTGTCGGGTAGGGACCGGTTGGCCGAATGCTGCCGGCCGGCTACTATGCACAATCGCATCATGTGATCTATGATCACAAATAAAAAAGCGGTCGGGTCTCCCCCCGGCCCCCGTCCGGGAGGCACGTCGAATGATCCTCGAGCCATGCAGGCATGACCCGTCACGGGTTGTGTTTCGCCTGCGTTTCTCGATCGGTCGGCCCGGGCGAAAATTCCGCATCGGGTACTGACAGCAAGGGACATCACATCCATGACCAAACGTCCGCGGCCGGCGGCCCAGCCAAGCGCCGTCTCACACACGACCGTCGGCGACGTGGTGGTGAGCGCCGTGAATGACGGCGTCTTCAACATCTCGCTCGACGATATCGTCGGCGTTCCGCAAGACGCGATCGAGGCGGCCCAGCTCGAGGACTTCCGGCCGATACCGCCATTGCTGACCGTCAACTCGTTCCTGATCCAGATGCCCGAGCAGCTGCTCCTGGTCGACACCGGCTTCATCGGCGAGTTCCCGACGGTCGGTCGTCTTCTGCCGAACCTCGCATCGATCGGCGTCGAGCCCGGCGACATCGACGCCATTCTGATGACCCATATGCATCCCGACCACGAAGCGGGTCTTACCGACGAGAACGGCAAGGCGGTCTATCCGAATGCGGAGCTCATCGTCCACGAGGACGAGGTCTCGTTCTGGCTCGACGAAGGGGCCTATTCGCGGGCGAGCGAAACGGTGCAGGGGTATTTCCGCCTCGCCCGTACCGCACTCGCCGCCTATGAGGGGCGCACGACCCAGGTCGGCGCCGACGACGAGCCGGTTCCCGGCATCCGGGTCTTCCCGACGCCGGGCCACACGCCCGGCCATACCGCATGGCACGTCCATTCGGGCGACGACTCGCTGCTGATCTGGGGGGATGTCGTCCATCTCCCGGGAGTCCAGCTCGCCTTGCCCGACGCGGGCGTCGCCTTCGACATCGACTCGAACGCCGCCGCGGTCACCCGCAAGCGCGTCCTCGATCAGGTGACGAGCGACCGCATGCGCGTTGCCGGCGTCCACCTCGACTATCCCTCGGTCGGACGGATCGTACGGAAACGCGACGCCTACGGGTATCTCCCCGAGGTCTGGCAACCGATCCTCTGAACCCCGGCGGCCGGGGCACCGTCCCGACCGGTCAGACCGACGTGGTGATGCGATGCTTGATCGCGCGCATGACCTCGTCGGGATCGCGGGTCCACCAATCCAGTTCGGAGAAGATCTCGACCTCGTAGAGGCCGTCATAGCCGGCGTCTTCGACCCAGGCGCGGATCTGCGGGATATCGATCACGCCGTCGCCCATCATCCCCCGGTCGGTGAGCATGTGCCGGGTCGGAACGAGCCAGTCGCAAACGTGGAACGCCAGGATCCGCTCCTTGCCGGCGCGCTCGATCTCGGCTTTGAGGGCCGGGTCCCACCATACGTGATAGACGTCGAGGGCATGTCCGACACCCTCGCCGAGGCGGTCGCAGAGGTCGTTGGACTGGGCGAGCGTGTTCACCGCGGCACGATCGGCCGCGTGCATCGGATGGAGCGGCTCGATGGCGAGCGGCATGCCGGCCGGCCGGGCATGCTCGAGGAGGCGTGCGATCCCCTCCTCGATCTGCAGGCGCGCGCCGATAATGTCCCTGGAGCCTTCCAGAAGGCCGCCGCAGACGAGAACCAGGCAATTGGCGCCGATCGCCACCGCCTCGTCGACGGCGCGGAAGTTGTCGTCGAGCGCCGCCTGGCGGCCAGCCGGGGTCGCAGCCGGAAACATGCCGCCGCGGCAAAGCCCGGTCACCTCGAGGCCCGAGCCGCGGATCATCCGCGCCGCTTCGTCGACGCCGGCCGCCTGAACGACATCGCGCCATGGCGCAATGCCGGCAAATCCATGCAGCAGACAGCCCTCGACACACTGTCGGAGATCCCACTGCGCTCTGACCGTCACCGTGTTGAGCGACGCTTTTGCCGCGTCCGCCACGCCGCTCAGACTCCGCGGTCTTCTGCGGTCACGACGCGAGTCGCCCTATCGGCGGCAGGCGCCGGGTCGCGCAGGAGTGTGGCCTGATCGGCTGGCCGCACGACTGCGCCGAAATGCGCGGATGAACTGGCGTTTGCCATATCTTCTAATACCGCCGGGACGTTACGAAGTCGATCTGCGGTGGAGAGCCCGGATACCCATCCGTGCCGCCACGCTGCACGCACTGGCGGCGTCCGGTTGGGACTCACAGGCCAACCAGGAAGAATCAGACGCCTAACCGTCGATCGCGAGGTATTTGGTTTCCAGATACTCGGCGATGCCTTCGGCGCCGCCTTCGCGGCCGAAGCCACTCGACTTGATCCCGCCGAAAGGCGCTGCCGGATTCGAAATGACGCCCTTGTTGAGCCCCACCATCCCGACCTCGAGCGTATCCGCGACACGGAGCGCCCGGTCGACCCGGTTGGTGAAGACATAGGACGACAGCCCGTATTCGGTCTCGTTCGCCCACGCCAGAACCTCTTCCTCCTCGTCGAAGGTAACGATCGGCGCGACCGGACCGAATATCTCCTCGGCGAGAATGGGGGACGTCGGCGAGACATTGCCCAGGATCGACGGCGGGTAGTAGTAGCCGCCGTCATTGGGGATCGAGCCGACATAAACCTGCTCGGCGCCATCTTCGATGGCCGCCCGCACCAGACGGCTGACCTTGTCGACCGCCTTCTGATCGATCAGCGGACCGAGCGTGACATCGGGTCGGCTGCCTGCCCCGACGACGAGCGCGGAAAACTTCTCCTTCAGCTTCGTCGTGAACGAGGCGACGACCCCTCTGTGCACATAGAACCGGTTCGCCGCGGTGCAGGCTTCACCATTGTTCCTCAGCTTCGCCTTCATCGCCTCGGTTACCGCCTGGTCGATGTCGGCATCCTCGAAAACGATAAACGGCGCGTTGCCGCCAAGCTCCATCGACACGCGGAGCAGGCCCCGGGCCGACTGTTCGATCAACCGGCGACCGACCGCGGTCGACCCGGTGAACGACAGCTTGCGCAGCCTGGAATCGCCCAGGATCTCCGTGGTGATCTCTCCGGGCCTGGAGGTGTGGACGACGTTGAGCACGCCGTCCGGCAGGCCAGCCTCCGTCAGGATGACGGCGAGCATGTTCATCGACAGCGGGGTCTGGGCGGCCGGCTTGACGACGATGGTGCAGCCGGCTGCAATCGCCGGCCCGATCTTGCGCGTACCCATTGCCAACGGCACGTTCCAGGGCAGGATCAGGAAGCAGGGCCCCACGGGCTGCTTCATCGTCACCAGGCGCGACAGGCCGTCCGGCGCGAGAGTCATGCTTCCGCTGAGACGCACCGCTTCCTCCGAGAACCACCGGAAGAACTCGGCCGCGTAGATCACCTCGGCGAGCGATTCCGCAAGCGGCTTGCCCATCTCCAGCGTGATGAGGCGGGCGAGTTCCTCCTTGCGATCCAGGATGATCTGGAAGGCGCGACGCAGAATCTCGCCCCTTTCGCGCGGCGGCACCTTCGCCCAAGAGGCCTGTTTGCGGGCAGCCGCATCCATGGCCAGGCGCGCATCTTCCGCCGTTCCGTCGGCGACCGTTGCAAACGGCTGCGCGGTCGCAGGATCGATCACCGGCATTGTTTCGTTGCTGCTGGAATCCAGCCACTTCCCGTCGATGAAGAGGCCAGTCGGCACCGAGACGGGAAGTGCGGTGTCGGCATCTGTCACTATGTTCATTGGTCCTTCGCCTTCGCTGCGCGGGCAAGTTCGTCGGCAAGGATCGGCATTGCCATCGTTGCCGCGTGAAGTCCGATCACGCTTGCGATCTCGATCGTCTCGAGAATCTCGTCCAGCGTCGCGCCGGCGGTCAGCGCGTTGTCGAAATGGAGGCGGATCGAGGGTTCGTAGAGATGCGTGGTCGCAACATTGAAGGCGAGACAGATCAGCTCGCGCGATTTGGTGCTGAGCAGCCCGGATCGGGCCGCCAGCGACGAGAAGCGGGTATAGGCTTCGAAGAGGTCCGGATCGAGCTCCAGCGTCTCGTCCCACGAACTGCTCCAGTAGCCGCGTTTCTCGACGAAAGCCGCCTTCAGCGCTTCCTGCCGCTCGGTCAGGGGAGCCGGGCCGTCGCGCAGGCCATGTCTTGCAAGGACCTCGGTCAGGATCGGCATGCCGACGGTGACGGAATGAATGCCGAGCGTCGAGGCCAGCTCGATGACCTCGACGATTTCGCCTGCGGAGGCGCCGAGCTTGAGGGCTTCGCGGATATGCAGCCGAAGCCCGGGCTCGTAGAGATGGGTCGCGGCGGCATCCAGCCCGATGTAGATGAACTCGCGCGTCCTGGCGTCCAGGTGCCCCTTGCGCCACGGAACCATATAGTAGTCCAGGTAGGCGGAGAGGAATTCCGGATCGAGCTGAAGGAAGCACTCCCACACCTCGCCCCAGACGCCGCGTTCCCGGACGAACTCGGCCTTTACCTCTTCCTGGCGGGAAGTCAGCGCCATAATCGAACCTCGATGGAAGAATGGAATGAGACAGCCGGCCCCGTGGCCCGGCGCAGAAAAAGAGATCGCTAGGAGGCGGAAGCCGTAGCGGACAAGACCCCGTCGACCGATTCGGTTTCGAGGCCCCGGAGCGCGGTACGAGCCGCCGAGCGGACATGCTCGGCGCAGAGTTCCGCGGCGCGGTCGGCGTCACGCTGCGCGATCGCGTCGACGATTGCCCGCAGCTCGGCGATCATCGCCTTTGGTCGCCCGACACTCGACAGGGAAGCCGTGCGAAGGATCTGAACGCGGAGCTGGATGATCTCCAGCATCGTCTGGAGGACGGCGCTCCGGGCGCCCTCGAGGAGGACCTCGTAGAAGCGGCCTTTGGTGTTCAGGATTTCCCGCACGTCGGTGACAGCCTCGGTCACGGCTTCGAGCTCGTCGACCGCGGCGCTGAGATCGGCGATCTGCGCGTCGCTCGCCCGCTCGACGAAGTGTCGTACCACCAGCGATTCGAGACACGCCCGCACCTCGTAGAGGTCGGCCGCGTCCTCCCCTGAGGGCGCGCTGACGATGGCGCCTTTCTGGGGGATGACCGTGACCAGCCCCTCGGACGCGAGTTCGCGAAGCGCCTCCCTGATCGTCGTCCGCGACACGCCGAGTTGCTCAATGAGTTCCCGCTCGATCAGGCGCTGTCCCGGTTTGAGCTGGTATTGAATCACCGCCTGACGCAGCGCCGAGATGACCTGCTCGCGCAAAGGCGCGGCAACCCGGCCAATGGGCTCAGCGTTCCAGGATTTGGCAAGCGAATTGGTGTCGGTCATCAGGTGAAACCTTGCCATGTCAGCATGATTTTGTCACATGGTCGTCGCGCCGATCATAATCTTCCGGGGCCGCCGGCTTTCGCGAAGGCAGCTCGCCTTCCACGGGACCGGACCATGTCGCGACGAACGTGTGGTCAGCTGTTGCCGGGAGGATAGCGGCCGCCTCTTCCCACAGCATTTCGGCGTCCTTGCCGAGCGCCATCGGCGCACCGACTTCCTCGCCGAGCCCGACGGCAATCTTCATGTCCTTGAGCATCAGCCGAAGGGCAAATCCCGAGTCGTAGGTCTCGTTGAGGATGAAGCGTGGCCACTTGACCTCGCTCGAACCGCTGCGACCGCTCGACGAGTTGATGATGTCGAGCATGACCTTCGGGTCGAGACCGAAGTTCTTCCCGACGCGGATCGCCTCGTTGGTCGCCATCAGGTGGGTCGCGGACAGAAGGTTGTTCAGTGCCTTGATCGCGTGGCCCGAGCCGACCTCCCCGGCATGGACGACGCGGCCGAGCGGCGAAAGCAGGTCGGCCAGCGCGGCAAATGCGTCTTCCGGGCTGCCGACCATGATGGTGAGCTTTCCGTCTTCGGCGCCCCGGACACCCCCCGAAACGGGCGCATCGAAGAAACGGACGCCGCGCTCGGCCATCGCGCCGGCCAACGCCCGCGTCGCCATCGGCTCGGAAGACCCCATGTCGATGATCGTCGTTTCCGGCCGGATGGCGGCGGAAAAGCCGCTGTCAGCGACGACCGACGCAACAGCCGCCGAATCGGGCAGCATCAGGATGACGACATCCGCCGCGGCCGCCTCCTCGGGAGAGGAGACAGGCTCTCCGCCCTGCTCCGCGAAACGTGCACGGATCGCGTCCGAAAGATCGAAGCCGAGGAGACGATGGCCCGCCGCGACGAGCCGCGCCGACATCGGCATCCCCATCCGCCCGAGGCCTATGAAACCGATCGAAGCCATTTCCCAGTCTCCGCTTCCCGCGCCCGGCTACCCCTCCTCCGCCTTGGCGGCATCTTCACGCAATTCCTTGAGCACACGCTCGGCGATCCGGAACGATTCGAGCGCCGCCGGCACGCCGACATAGATGGCTGTCTGCAGAAGCGTCTCCTGGATATCCGATTCGGTACAGCCATTGGTTATCGCGCCGCGAACATGCACACCGAGTTCGTGCGGCCGGTTGAGGGCCGTGAGCATGGCGACGTTGATGAGGCTGCGCACCTGCCGCGGCAGGGCCGGACGCCCCCAGACGGCGCCCCAGCAATATTCGGTCACCAGTTCCTGCATCGGCCGCGAGAAGTCGCTCGCCTGCGCCAGGGACCGATCGACGTGACTTGCGCCGAGGACCTCCCGACGGGTCTGGAGGCCCAGCTCAAATCGGTCTTTCCGGGTTTCGTCATTCATCTGCGCAGGCCCTCTGGTGGTCGATGTTGTCGATGCCGATCCCGAGGTGGGAATCGAAACGCGTGGTCGGCTCAGCCGGTTCTTTCAGAGCGTGGCGCCGCATCTCGGATCAGCGCCTCTTTCGCCGCGACACGGCATCAAGGGCGACGGCCCCGAGGATGATTCCGCCCTTGATGATCGACTGGCTGTTGCTGTCGAGGCCAAGGGAATCGCAGACATTGCCGAGGCAGGCGACGATGAGCAGGCCGACGGCGGTGCGCCACATCGAGCCTTCGCCGCCGAACAGCGACGTGCCGCCGATCACCACGACCGCAATGACGTCGAGCGACATGCTTCCGGCGATCTCGGCCTGGCCGACGCCGACGCGCGAGGCGATAATGGCTCCGCTCAAGGCGGCGCAGACGCCGACGATCACGAAGGTCGCGGCCTTCAGGCGATCGACCTGCATGCCCGCGAGCCGCGCCGCCTCCGGATTGCCGCCAACCACATAGAGCGAACGGCCAAATACGGTGCGCGACAGGGTCAACGCGCCGAGGACGAAGGCAATGGCGAGGATCCAGGTGGCATTGGCGAGGCCCAGCGTCCTGCCGAGGCCGAGGATGTCGAAATTGTCGACATAGACATTTACGGGTCCGGAATTTGTATAGAAATACGTCGCGCCGCCGAAGACGGATGCCGTTCCAAGCGTCGCGATGAATGCGTTGATTTTGACCTTGGTGACGAGGAGCCCGTTGATAAGTCCGAGCACCGCGCCGAGCAGGATCGCGACGACCAGCGCCAGCGGAAGCGGCATGTGATTGGCCATGTCGGCGAAGATCACCGCGCCGGCGGCGTATATCGCCCCGACCGAAAGATCGAAGCCGCCGGCGATCATGACCATCGTCATGCCGACGGCGATGATGCCGGTCGGGGCGTTCTGCGAGATGATGAAGCCGATATTCCGCGGCGCGAGGAACCCCGGATAGACGATCTGCGCTGCGACGACGACGACGACGAGCACCCAGACCATCCCCAGATGCACGAAGTGGTGCCACAGGTTGCGAAGGGTCGAATTCGCAGCAGGGACCGGCGCGGCCGCTTCGGGAGCGGGCAAGGGTCTCGTGCGGGTTTCAGTCATGACACTCATGTTCCGTTGCTTCTTCCTTCGGATGCCGGCCGACTGCCACTAGGCCGCGCTCGGCGTTTCGCGCGACGGCTCGAGCGCCGCGCTCAGGATTTCGTGCACATGCACCGGCTCTGAACCGCGGACCAGCTCGGCAACGCCGACCCCGTCGGCGAGTACCAGCACACGATCGGCGATGAGGCTGACGTCCTCCAGCTCTGACGAGGCGATGATCACGCCGATTCCGTTGTCGGCGAAGCGCCGCAGCGATTGCAGGATCTCTTCCTTCGCCCCCACGTCGACACCGCGGGTCGGCTCGTCGGCGAGGATCACGCGGGGCGTCTCGTAACGCCAGCGCGCGAGCATCAGTTTCTGCTGGTTGCCTCCTGAGAGGGTCTCGGCCGGGGCATCCAGCCGCGCCGGATCAAACCCGAACTCCCCGACGAATTCGGCGACGTATTTCCGCATCCGTGCATGGGAAAGCCACCACCCGCCCTGGGCCACCTTGCTGAACCTGGCGAGCGCGATGTTGTCGACTGCCTTCATCGGCAGGACCAGGCCCTGGTTCTTTCGATCCTCAGGGATGAGCGCGACGCCGTTCTTGAGACCGGCGGCAACCGAGCGCGGCCAAGGCACGTCCCGCCCGTCAATTCGCAGCGCACCGCGCGACTCCGGTTCGGCGCCGGCAAGGCAGCGCATCAGACTCGACCGGCCCGAACCGGCGACCCCACCGAGCCCGAGGATCTCTCCACGGCGGACCGTCACATCAATCGCGGTGATCGCGCCACTGAGGGTCACGCCGGTCGCTTCGAGAATCGGGGCTGCATCGTCCCGGGGCTTCTCCACCGGCGCGTCGGCCACGACCGGACTGGCCGGGACCGACGTGTCCTCGTCGAGGAGTTCCTGCGCCAGGTGCCTTGCCTTGTCGCCGAGCATGGTCCGCACGAGCTTGCCGCGCGTCCATTCCTCGACCGGTCCGCCGCCGGCGACCGAGCCGTCACGCAGAACGGTGACGTGATCGGCGACGCCAAGAACCTCTTCGAGGTTGTGCGAGATGAACACCATGGTGACACCCTGCTCGCGGAGTTGCCGCACAAGCTTGAGCAGCGCGTTGCGTTCGCTGACCGACAGGGCGGCAGTGGGTTCGTCAAGCAGGATGATCCTGGCATCCGCCGCCAACGCCCGCATGATCTCGAGGAGTTGGCCATCGGCGACTGAGAGGTCCTTGGCCAGGGTGCGTGGCGGGATATTGACGTCGAGGCGCGCGCAGAACTCGCGATAGGCAGCGCGCATCTTCTTGCGGTCGACGAAGCCGCCGACACTCGGCGTCATGCCGAGGAATACGTTTTCCTCGGCCGTGATCGCCGGGACGAGCGTGAGTTCCTGATAGATCGCGACCAGGCCCGCGGCCCGGGAGGCCCTCGGATCCCCCGGCACGGGCGTCGTGCCGAAGATCCGCAAATCGCCTGAGGTCGGCGCGATGCGGCCGGTGAGAATCCCGATCAGCGTCGACTTGCCGGCTCCGTTCTGGCCGACCAGAGCCTCGACGGTTCCGCGCGGAACCGAAAAATCGACTCCGCGGAGCGCCCTGACCCCGCCGAACGTCTTGACCAGTCCCTTGCATTCGAGGGCCGGCTCGGCGCGGTCGCTCCCATGCCCGAGCTTGTCGCGATCGTAGTCGGTCATGTCCACCGTTCTGTCGTGCCTGTTTCTTCTTCGGTATCCACACGCGACATCACGACCGGGACTACCGCACCGCGACGTCTTCTCCGATGGTCGAGACGGCGCGGCGAAGCCGCGCCGTCTCCTTCATCAATATTCGGACTGGAAGTCCTGCGCGGCTTCCTGATCGAGAAACTGGAAGCCACGTGCCTTGTCGACGTCGTTGTATTCAACGCCGTAGTCCGGCACGAACGTGGGAACGGTCTTTCCCGCGAAGGCATCGGCGATCTGCTCGACCGCGATGCGACCGATGGTGTACGGATACTGGGGCTGGGATCCGTTGATCTCGCCCTTGCGCAACATCTCGATCGCCCAGGGCGAACCGCCCTTTTCGTAGACCTTCACCTCGCCTACCCGGCCAAGCTCCTTCAGGGCCGCATAGCCGCCCTGCGCGACGTCGGACGTCGCGGGCGCCCAGACGATCGTGACGTCGGGATTGGCCTGGAGGAGAGCACCGAGCTTGCTGTGCGCTTCCGCAAGCGAGAAGTTGGTCGTGATCAGGTTGCTGATGTCGAAATCGGGATCGAGTCCCTCTTCCTGGAGCTGAGCGAAGGCGGTCTGCAGGTTCTTCGTCATGCCGTCGATCGGGGGACCAGAGATGGTGACCATCTTCTGCTTGCCGGGGTTCTGCTCGACGATGAACTTGATATAGGCCTTGAGCTCGCCGACGGTGTCATTGGCGTCGACATAGTTCAGCGTGCCCGGGGTGTAGCGGGCCTCGCCCTCCTCCGGATAGCGGTCGCAGATCGGGTGGGTGAAGTTGGACATCACCACGCCGGCATCGGCCGCGTCCTTCGAGACGATATTGCACATGAGTTGCGAGTTGACGGGATCGATAAGACCCACGTTGAACTGGCCACTCTGCAGTGCGTTCTGCACCTGGTTGAACTGCTTCACCCCGTCCCACTGGGCGTCGAAGACGGTGACGCTGGCTCCGGGCACCTTGGCGATGGCGTCCTCGACCCCCTTGATGGCCGCCTGAAGCCAGGAATTGTTCGACCCCGGCGCAAAATAGGCGAGCCGGATCGGTCCCGTGACTTCCACCGTCTTGCCGTTGCCGACGTCTATGGTCACCGCCTCGTCGGCTGCCCATGATCCGATACCGCCGCCAAGCAGCAGCGCAGCGGCAATCACCGCCGACTTCGTGAAATGCATTGCTTCCTCCCGGTTAGCAAAAGAAACGCCGCCCACCCGGACGCGCGCTGACCCGAAACTTCGCGATCCCGCCGACGAAAATGCCGCAAGCGGCAATTCGCGCTGGCGTCGACCGTGATAATCCTGTATGACAATCATTCAATATGGTCAAGTACACTTGAAGCGGTGATCGACTGTTTGTATGGCAAACAGACGAAATAACAAAGCACCGTGGTTCAGGGAGGATCGATGGCGGAATTCGACAACCGTGTCGCGCTGGTGACGGGCGGCGGCTCGGGGATTGGCGCGGCAGTCTCAGAGACGCTCGCATCGCGCGGCGCCCGCGTCGTGGTTGCCGATATCGATGCCGCCGCCGCCGAACGGACCGCCGCCGCCATCGGCGCCTCGAACGGCGCCGCGATCGCGGTCCAGTGCGACACGACCAATCCAGAGGACGCAAGTCGTGTCGTCACGCTCGCCTGCGAGCATTTCGGCGGACTCGATTACGCGGTGAACAACGCCGGCATCGGCGGAAACCTCGAAGTGACCGTAGCCGACGGAGACCTTGAGAACTGGAGACGCACGATCGAGGTCAACCTCAACGGCGTGTTCTACGGGCTGCATTTCCAGCTCGCCCACATGACCGCGCGAGGCTCGGGCGCGGTGGTCAATCTCGCATCGATCCTTGGCCTGCGCGGTCAGGAAAAGTCGGCCGCATATGTCGCCAGCAAACATGGCGTGGTCGGGCTGACAAAGACGGCCGCTCTCGAGACGGCCAGACAGGGCGTTCGCGTCAATGCCGTCTGTCCCGGCTACATCGACACCCCCATGCTGGCGACAGCGCCGGCCGATGTCAGGGCCAAGCTCGGCGAGCTTCACCCGATCGGTCGCCTCGGAAAGGCTGGGGAGGTCGCCGAACTGATTGCATTCCTGCTTTCCGATCGCGCCTCCCTCATGACCGGTGGCGTGTATCTCGCCGACGGAGGCTTTGCCGCTCGATGACATGCCGCAAGCGTGGCGCTCAAGCGCGGCGCCAGAGCCGTCGTCGATGACTTAGACAGGAAGAGGAAGAAAATGGGACTGAAGCTCCACGTACTCGATCTCGGCAGCCTGAGCGTCGACATCAACATGATCATTCCGGGGACGGTGATCGCCCACCCGGCCGATCCGAATCCGAAGGGCCAGATCATCCAGATCCCGATCGCGGCGCATCTGATCGAGCACCCCGAGGGCAACGTCCTCTACGACACCGGCTGCAATCCCGAGTGCATGGGGCCAGACGGTCGTTGGTCGCCGGAGTTCCAGAAGCTCTTCCCCTATCACGGCACGGAGGAATGCCAACTCCCGGCCCGGCTGGAAGCACTGGGCTATGGCCCCGATGACATCCGCCACGTCGTCCTTTCGCATCTCCACAACGACCACGCCGGCTGCGTCGAGTTCTTCAAGAAGTCACAGGTGATCGTTCACCAGGACGAGTTCTCCGCCGCTCTGCGTCAATACGCGCTCCGGAACTCCGGCTCCTATGTCTGGAAGGACACCGATGCGTGGCTGAAGAGCGAGCTGAACTGGCGGCTGCTCGAGCCGGATGAAGGCGATCGCCACCTCGTCGACGGCGTCAAGATCCTGAACTTCGGTGCCGGTCATGCGAGCGGCATGCTCGGCCTTCAGGTTTCGCTGCGGAGCCGCCCGGGCGTGCTGCTGGTCTCGGACGCCTGCTACAACAAGACGATATACGGTCCGCCGACCAGAATGGCGGGCTTTACCACCGACGCCAACGGCTTCCTGCGCACGATCCACCGAGTCCGCTCCCTCGCCGAGGAAACCGGATACGAGGTGTGGTTCGGCCATGACCGCGAGCAGTTCGCGTCGCTGACGAAGTCGACAGAGGGATTCTACGAATAGCCGCGACTCCTCCCGGCTTGGACGTGCCGGTCCGCGCCTCTGCGCGGGCCGGCACAGGCGAGGCGGAAAACCGGTCGCGGTCAATTTCTTGCCGCTCAACGTGAAAGGAAAATCAAAGTGGTGAAGATCGCATTCGTCGGTCTCGGAGCGATGGGGCTCCGCATGGCCAATCGTCTTGCACAGGCCAAGGACGTCGACCTCGCTGTCTTCGATCTGGTACCGGAGCAGGTGAAGAAGATGGAGGGCTCCGCCCGCCTCGCGACGTCGATTGGCGATGTCGCGAAAGGCGCGGACGCCATCTTCAGCGTGGTCCCCGCCGACCGGCATACGCGGGCCGTCGTCGACGAGCTGGTAAAGGTGGCCGAGCCCGGCCAGACCTTCGTCGACTTCAGCACGATTGGGCCGGCGACGATCGAGGAGGTCGGCGACCGGCTGGCCGCGGTCAACGTCGGCACGATTTCGGCCGGCATGACCAAGAGCATCGGCGGCGCCACCAATGGCACGCTCTCCCTCTTCATGGGCGGGCCGGCCGAAGTCTCCGAGAAGCTCAGGCCTGCATTCGACGCCATCGCCACCGACCTGATGATGGTCGGTTCGCTCGGCGCCGCCAAGGCGCTGAAGCTCGTCAACAACATGGTGGTCGCAACGCTCGACATCGCCATTACCGAGGCCTTGGCGCTCGGCCAGCAATACGGCATCACCATGAAGGAACTGACCGATGCGATGATTGCCGGCGGCGCCGACAACTGGCCGCTCCACAATCACATCATCGATCATGTCCTGCCCAATGATCTCGGACCGGGATTCTTCAGCACCCGGTTCCTGATCAAGGATCTCAAGCTCTACAGCGAATTTTCCTCGTCGATCAATCTGCCTGCCTTCTTCACCGCACTTGCCCTTTCGGACTATCGCGGCACGGCCGCCCATGGCATGGGCGATGACTATCACATGATCGTGGTACGCTGGTTCGAGCAGGGCGCCAAGGTCGGGGAGCGGCCCGTGACCGCGCTCCCGGCCGGTGAGGACAAGGCGGCGGTGATCGCGCGGATCGTAGCCGGCGTCGCCGCGATCCAGGCTCTCGTCTCGGCCGAGGCGATCCGGATCCTCGGCCGCAAGGGTGTCGAGGCGAAGGACGCGGCCTTCTATCTGGATAGCGGTTCGGCCGGGAACGATTCCCTGCGCGCCATGGTGCGCCACCTCGATGGAGAGGCGGCGGCGGTCACGCCGAGCGACGTCATCAAGGACCTCACCTCGGTCATCGCTCTATGCGACGCGGCCGACGTCCCCGGCGCGGTGTTCGAAGTCGGCCGGCAGATGGCGATCGGGCTGATCGATCGCTACGGCACCGAGGTCGATCTCTGGAAGTGCGTGATCGGCCAGTAACGGCGCCCGCTCCTCAACCGAAATGGCCATGTCCGGGACCGACGATGCCTCGGAGCCGATCCGGCAGCGTCTGGATCCGGACACGGCCGCCTACCTCGAACGCCTCAAGGCGATGCCGGTCGCGCCGCTCCATCTCTGCACGCCCGAAGAGGCGCGGGAACGTCACGAGCGCACGGCGGCGTCAATCCAGGCCCCGGTCGAACCGGTCGAACGCGTCGCCGATTCCGTGATCGGTGGCATTCCGGTCCGTGTCTATCGGCCACGGGACGCGAAGGGCGTGTCGGTCTTCGTCCATGGCGGTGGATGGGTGACCGGCTCGCTCGACAGCTACGACCGCCTCGCCCGCGCCCTCGCCAACCGTTCGGCAACGCAATTCATCTCCGTCGACTATGCGCTGGCGCCCGAGGCGAAACACCCCGTCCAGCTCGATCAGGCTTTCGCCGTTCTCCGGTCGGTGATCGGCGACGCCGGCAGCCCGGTGGTGCTCGCCGGAGACAGCGCCGGCGGCTACCTTGCCGCGCTGGCGGCGCTCCGCGCACGAGACGAGGGCTTGCGCCTCGGTGGCCTGGCGCTCATCAATCCCGTGATCGATCCGGCCCTCGATACGCCATCGTCACGCCTCCATGCCGAAGGCTACCGGCTCGAAACGGAAGCGATGCGCTGGTATTGGCGGCATTTTCTCGAAGCCGGCGAGAATGCACCGCGCCTTCTTGGTCGCGACCTGTCAGGCCTGCCGGACACCCTCGTCGTCACCGCGGGGTTCGATCCGCTGCACGACGAAGGCGCGGAATTCGCGCGCCGGCTCGGCGTCGACCGCGTGCCGATCGAATACCACGACTATCCGGGTCAGGTTCACGGCTTCCTGCGGCTCAGCCACGCGATCCGCGAGGGACGCGACGCCCAGGACGTCGTCGGTCGTTTCATCAGGCGCCACGCATGACGCCTCTCGCGGCTCGCTGGCGTGCCACGACAGAATCCAGGACGGAGAAGAATCATGACAGACAAATCGGCGATCATCACCGGGGCAGCGGGCGGAATCGGAAGGGCTCTGGTCCGGAGGCTGGCTTCCAAAGGTGTCAGGCTCACGCTGGTGGATCTCGACGCGAAGGCGCTTGAGACGGTCGCAGCGGAAGCCGGCCTCGACGACGACAACAGCCTGCGGATCGCGGCGGATGTGTCACGCGAGGAAGATGTCCGCCGCTATGTCGAAGCGACGATCGGGAAATTCGGCCGGATCGACTATTTCGCCAACAACGCGGGAATCGAAGGTCGTTCGGCGCTCATCGAGGACCTTACGGTGGAGGATGTCGACCACGTCTACGCGGTCAACGTCCGTGGCGTGTTCCTCGGTCTGCGACACGTCCTCCCCCAGATGAAGAAGCAGGGGTTCGGATCGATCGTGAACACCGCCTCGCTTGCATCGATCTGGGGCCTTCCCCGTCTGGGCGCGTATATTATGTCCAAGCACGCCGTTGCCGGATTGACGAAAGTCGCAGCAGTGGAGGCGGCCGAAGCGAATGTCCGCGTAAACGCAATCCTGCCCGGCGTGATCGACACCGACATGATGAAACGCATCGACGAAGCGTCGGGCGATGTCGGAACCGCGCGGAAGGCCAACGAGGCGGGTAATCCGATGCACCGATACGGCAAGCCTGACGAAGTCGCGGCGGTTGTCGCATTCCTTCTGTCGGACGAAGCCTCCTTCGTGACGTCCTCGCTCTACACCGTCGACGGCGGCGCGGTCTGGCAATAGAAACGGCGACGGGCGGAAATGTTGTCGGATCGTACTCCCGCCCCCGACGCGCCGCGGCCGCGCGGCCGGCGCCTCGCATGCCTTGACCCGGCGCGTGACAGGAACCTAACGTGGTGGCGATGCAGGCGGATGCCCGCAGCCCGCATGTCTGAATTCCCGCATTCCTTCCGCAAAGTGCCTCACGGCAGATGAGCAACGAAACCGACATGCCCCGCCCCAGGATCTTTGTCAGCTGGCCAAGCTACTCCGCGGACGATC
>JAGRKY010000797.1 GCA_020442095.1 Bauldia sp. | reverse complement strand
ACCACATCGCCGTCGCCGGCAGCGTTGGCGCGGCGATCGAAGCGGCGCGCGCCTTCGCCGGCCACCTCGTCAAGGTCGAGGTCGAGGTCGACACCCTCGACCAGTTGCGCGAGGCGATGGCTGTCGGTCCCGACGCCGTGCTCCTCGACAACATGACGCCGGACGAATTGCGCGAGGCGGTGAAGATCATCGACGGCCGGGCGATTGCCGAGGCGTCGGGCAACGTCACCGCGAAGACGGTGGCGGCGATCGCCGCGACCGGTGTCGACCGCATCTCGTCGGGCTGGATCACCCACTCCGCCCCGTCGCTCGACCTCGGGCTCGATATCGTCATCGGCTGACGGCCCGCCGCGGGCTCAATCACACGGCGGTGACCAGCGTTTCCAGCTCCGTGGCGATCTTCCGGAGGGCCGCTTCCGGCGCGATCCGGCGCTCCAGCGCGGCATGAACGGTATTGCCGACAATTTCGTTGGCCGCCATCCCGGCGCCGGAGAAGGGACGTTCGAGCTTCGCCACCGCGCGCGAGGCGCGGACGGTCTGGAGCAGGTCGTCGCGGAAGGTCCGATCGAAGGCCGCCGAATAGACGGCGGGAAGCGAAGAGGCTTCGACCGCGGCGCTGCGTTCGCCGTCCTCGATGAGCTGGGCGTCCGAGGTCAGGAATTTCGCCAGCGCAAAGGCTTCCTCCGCCATGTCCGAGCCGATCGGGATCGCCCAGGGCGGCGTATAGAGGTTCGGCGCCCGGCCGGCCGGTCCGGCGGGCACGATGGCGACGCCGGCCTTTTCCGCGAGCTCCGGCACATTCGCCAGGACGTGGGCGTATTCCATGCCGACGTCCATGATCATCCCGACGCGGCCATTCGCGAAGTCCCGCCGCATCTCGACGAAGCTGATTTCACCCTGGTCAGGCGGACAGACCGACCAGAGGATGTCGAGATAAGTTGAAAGCGCCGCCCGGTGCGCGTCGGTGATCGCGGCCGCCGCCCTGTCGCCGTCGAGCCACCGCGCGCCATGGGAACCAAGGAAGGAACCGATGGTCCAAACCGCGTGACCGCCGCCCGGAGCCCCACGTGTTTCGAAGCCGTAGAATTCGCGCCCCTCGTCGCGGCGGACGGCGTCCTGAAGCGTGGCAGCGACGCCTTTCAGCTCCTCCCAGGTGCCAGGCACGTCGAGGCCGTAGCGATCGAAGAGGTCGCGCCGGTAGAGCAGCATGCTGGAAACGTTGATGCAGGGGAGGCCGAGCACCGCGTCGCCGCGCGTCACCGCCCCGCGGGTCGCTTCGGTGACGTTGTCGAATGTGACGCCGTCGCGCTTCATCAGCGGCGCGAGATCGACGACGCGTCCCTGCCGCGCCATATCCTGGAGGATGATCTCGTCGCAGCAGATCAGGTCATAGGCCGGCTTGTCGGAGGTGAAGGAGCCGAGCATCTGCTCGAACATGTGCTCGATCGTGCCGACGCCGACGCTGTCCCAGCTTAGTTCCGTCCGGATTCCGGTCTCTTCCTGAAAACGGGCGAGCGCCGCCGGCAGGTTCTGGAAGGGAAACCACTCTTCCTGGTAGACGCGGAGAATCCCGCTGCCCATGACCGTCCCTCCTCCACAGCGCACCGATTGTCGCGCGGCGGTGATGAGATCATGCGGTCAGGGAGGAAACAAGCAACAGGGAAGGGCAATCGCCGGATCGCCGGCGGCGGCCGGAAGCTCAGCTCCAGCCGCCGTTCCGGGTGTTGTAGAAGATATGCCGGCCGATCTTGTCGGTCTGGGTCATGCGGCGCGCCCAGCGGGGGCGGACATAGGTCGCGTGGTAGTGCGTCGCCGAGCCGACCTCCGCGATGAAGGTATCGGCCTGGTCCTCGACCATCCGCTTGGCGACGTCCTGCGCCTTCTTCCACGAGCCCATGTCGGTGATCCGCTCCGGCCGGCCGTCGCAGGCGAAGGAGAACTGGCA
>JAGRKY010000796.1:2327-2565 GCA_020442095.1 Bauldia sp. | reverse complement strand
ACGACTTCGCCCTCCTCGCCATTCCCTTCTTCGTCTTTGCCGGCGCGCTGATGGCCGAGGGTGGCATGGCCCGCCGGCTGGTCGCCTTCGCCAATGTCTTCGTCGGCTTCATGCGCGGCGGCCTGGCGATGGTCAACGTGCTCGCCTCGATGTTCTTCGGCGGCGTCTCCGGCTCGGCCGTGGCCGACACCTCGTCGATCGGCTCGATCATGATCCCGATGATGAAGAAGCAGGGCTA
>JAGRKY010000796.1:0-2275 GCA_020442095.1 Bauldia sp. | reverse complement strand
CCGCCGAGCCACAACGCGATCATCTATTCCTACGCCGCCGGCGGCGCCGTGTCGGTGGCGCAACTCTTCATGGCCGGCGTCATACCCGGCATCATGGTCGGCCTGTCGCTGATGGTGCTGGCCTTCATCGTCTCGACCCGGCGCGGCTATGCCAAGGGCGAGCTGGTGCCGCTGCGCGACGCGCTGCGCATCACCTGGGAGGCGTCCGCCGGTCTCGCTACCGTCGTCATCATCGTCGGCGGCATCCTTGGCGGCGTCTTCACCCCGACCGAGTCGGCGGCCGTGGCGGTGGTCTGGGCCTTCTTCGTCACCATGTTCATCTATCGCGACCTGAAGTGGCGCGACCTCCCCCGGGCGCTCCACAACGTCGTCCGCACGGTGGCGATGGTGATGATCGTCATCGGCTTCGCCGGCAGCTTCGGCTACATGATGACGCTGATGCAGATTCCGGCGAAAGCCACGCATCTTCTGCTGGAGGTCTCGTCCAACAAGTACGTCATCCTGGCGCTGATCAACGTCCTGCTGCTCATCCTCGGCACCTTCATGGACATGGCGCCGCTGCTCCTGATCTGCACGCCGATCATGCTGCCGGTGGTCGCCGCCATCGGCATCAGCCCGGTCCATTTCGGCATCATCATGATGCTCAACCTGTCGATCGGGCTGATCACGCCGCCGGTCGGGACCGTCCTCTTCGTCGGCTGCGCAATCGGCAAGATCCCGATCGAGCGGGCGACACGCCATCTCTGGCCGTTCTGGCTCGCGATGCTGGCGGTCCTGATCCTGGTGACGTATTTTCCCTTCTTCGCGATGTGGATTCCGAGCCTGAAATACCCGGGAGTTTCATATTGACCGATGCCGGCGCCGGCGCCCCTCACCCCAACCTGACGAGCACCCTGACCGCACGGCTGACCAACGAGATCGTGGCCGGCAAGCTGCCGCCGCGGACCCGGCTGCCGACCGAGCGATCGCTCATGGAGACCTACGGGGTGAGCCGGACGGTCGTCCGCGAGGCGATCGCCGCATTGCGCGCCGAGGGGCTGGTCGAGACCCGGCAGGGTTCCGGCGCCTATGTCGCCGCCGATGCCCGCAACCGCCCCTTTCGCATCGACCCCAAGGGACTGAAGTCGCTCGACCAGGTCGTCAACGTCATGGAACTGCGGCTCTGCGTCGAGGTCGAGGCCGCCGGCATCGCGGCGGAGCGTCGGTCGAAGCAGGACGTCGCCGGAATGAAGCGGATCAACCGCGCCATGGGCGAGGCGATCAAGAAGGGCGAGCCGACCGTCGATCTCGACTTCGACCTTCACACCGCGATCGGCGCGGCAACCGGCAACCCCTATTTCTCGTCCTTCCTCGAATTCATCGGCAGGATCATCATCCCGCGGCGGTCGATCCTGATCGACGACCACGAGCACGGCGGCGATCCCTATCTTGCGCGCATCCACCGCGAACACGAGGCGATCATCGCCGGAATCGCCAAAGGCGATGCCGCCGCCGCCCGCCGCGCGATGCGCAGGCATATCGTCGAGGGCCGCGAGCGCTACCGCCGGCTCGGCGACAAGCGCGAAAAGAAGACGTAACGCGCAGGCGGCACGGCGGCTATTTGGCGAGCCGCCGCACATCGGCCGCCGTCAGCGGCGCCGGCCGGTCGACCGAGGAGCGGAGCCTGACGAAGCGCCGTTCCGCCGCAGAGACGAGGACTGATTCCATGATCTCGACGACATGCGCGGCGAGCCGGCCCGAGCAGCGGGGCTCGCGGTCCCGATTGATCGCATCGATCAGGTCGGCGACGCCCACCATCCGGTAGTTGGCGCGCTTCGGCGCCCCCGGCCGCGCCGCCCAATTGTCGGCGCCAAAGGCCCCCGACGCGGTATCGGTCTCGACATAATCGCCGTCATTCGCCGAACAGGAGACGATCCCGCCGAAGAAATTCGGATCGGGAACCAGCATGGTGCCCTGCGTCCCGTAGATCTCGATCGGATTGGCGTGGCCGTGCTTCCACACGTCCCAGCTCGTGCCGATCGTCACCTGGGCGCCGGACTTGAACTCGAGCACACCGTTGATCGTGGTCGGCGTGGTAACCTTGATCCGCTTGCCCTTCATCGGCCCTTCCGCCGAAACAAGGCGCTCCGCGAATCCCTTGCCGGCCATCGCCGCGACCGACTTCACCGGGCCAAGCAGGTTGACGAGGGTGGTGAGGTAATAGGGCCCGATGTCGAACATCGGACCGGCGCCCGGCCGGTAGAAGAAGGTCGGGTTGGGATGCCAGTGCTCCATG
>JAGRKY010000084.1 GCA_020442095.1 Bauldia sp. | reverse complement strand
TGGCGGCACGCTCTACCTCGACGAGGTCGGCGACATGCCGCGCGAGACCCAGAACAAGATCCTGCGGGTGCTGGTCGACCAGTCCTTCCAGCGGGTCGGCGGGTCGACCAAGGTCAATGTCGACGTCCGCATCGTCTCCTCGACGGCGCGCGACCTCGAGCGCGAGACCCAGGAGGGGAATTTCCGCGAGGACCTGTTCCATCGCCTGGCGGTCGTGCCGATGCGCGTGCCCGCGCTCGCCGAACGGCGCGAGGACATTCCCGAGCTGGTGACGAATTTCGTGTCGCTGATCTCGCGCGCCACGGGACTGCCCGAAAGGGAGATCGGCGACGACGCCATGGCGGTGCTCCAGGCCCATGACTGGCCCGGCAACCTCCGCCAGCTCCGCAACAACGTCGAGCGGCTCCTGATCCTCGCCCGCGGCGACGCGGCGGAGGCGATCACCGCAGAGATGCTGCCGGCGGAGATCGGCGAGATGCTGCCGACGACGCCGGGCAGGGCAGGGGGCGAGCACCTGATGTCCCTGCCGCTGCGCGACGCCCGCGAGATCTTCGAGCGGGAATATCTCAAGGCACAGGTCGACCGCTTCGGCGGCAATATCTCGCGCACCGCCGAATTCGTCGGCATGGAAAGATCGGCCTTGCACCGCAAGCTCAAATCGCTTGGTGTTGGCTAGCTACCGCGGAATCGGCAGGGGGTCGCCAGAATGCGGGTTGTTATCTGCGGAGCCGGACAGGTCGGCTTCGGCATCGCCGAACGCCTTTCGGCCGAGGAAAACGACGTCTCGGTCATCGACACGTCGCATGAACTGATCCAGGCGATCCGCGACTCGCTGGACGTCCGGGGCTTCATCGGCCACGGCGCGCATCCGGACGTGCTGTCGCAGGCGGGCGCCGACCAGGCGGACATGATCATCGCCGTCACGCTCTATGACGAAGTCAACATGATCGCCTGCCAGGTCGCGCATTCGCTGTTCAACGTGCCGACCAAGATCGCCCGCATCCGGTCGCAGAGCTATCTGCAGCCGCACTGGGCGGACCTGTTCTCGTCGAACCACCTGCCGATCGACGTCATCATCTCGCCCGAGGTCGAGGTCGGCGAGCTGGTCCTGCGCCGGCTGGAAGCCCCGGGCGCGGTCGACGCGGTTCGCTTCGCCGACGACGAGGTGGTGACCATCGGCATCGATCTCGCCGAGAACTGCCCGGTGGTCGACACGCCGCTCGCCCAGCTCACCGAGCTCTTTCCCGACCTCCAGGCGGTGGTGGTCGGCATCTTCCGCGACGGCAGGCTGTTCGTGCCGCGCTCCTCCGACGCGATGATGGTCGGCGACCGGGTCTACGTGGTCTGCAAGGTCGACCAGGTGCGCCGGACGCTCGGCATCTTCGGCCACGAGGAGCAGGAGGCCCACCGGGTCGTCATCGCCGGCGGCGGCAATATCGGCCTCTATGTCGCCGAAGCCCTCGAGGCGCGCGGCTCGAAGGCGAAGGTCAAGATCATCGAGGCCTCGCGCGATCGCGCCATCGCCATCGCCGACCGGCTGAAGCGGACCGTGGTGCTTCACGGCGACGCGCTCGACCAGGAGCTTCTCCAGGAAGCCGACGTCCAGGACGCCGACACGCTGGTCTCGCTGACCAACGACGACGAGGTCAATATCCTCGCCTGCGTGATGGCCAAGCGGCTCGGCGCCGCCAGCAACATGGCGCTGATCAACAACCGCTCCTATCCGGCCTTTGCCGGGACGCTTGGAATCGACGCGACGGTGAGCCCACGGTCGGTGACCATCTCGAAGATCCTCCAGCATGTCCGCCGCGGCCGCATCCGCGGCGTCCATACCATCGAGAACGGGCTCGCCGAGGTGATCGAGGCGGAAGCGCTGCAGACCTCGCCGCTGGTCGGCAAGGCGCTGCGCGATCTCGACCTGCCGGACGGCATCCGCATCGGAGCGATCTACCGGGGCAACAAGGTCATCATGCCGGACGGCGGGACCGAGATCGCCGCCAAGGACCGGGTGATCATCTTCGCCGTCGCGGAGCGGGTGCGCCAGGTGGAGCAGATGTTCCGAGTCAGCCTCGAATTCTTCTGATCGCCGCATGCGCATGATCGGCGTCTTCCATCTCCTCGCGCTGGCCCTGGCGGGCTTTGCGGCGGCGTTGCTGCTGCCGGCCGCGATCGGATTCGCCGCCGGCGAATACCACTCCGCCGGGATATTCACCGTGGTCGCCGGGCTCGTCGGCTTCCTCGCCGGCGGCGTCTATCTGGCGCTGAGGGGACACACCCGCTCGCTCGACCGGGTGGCCGGCTATGTGCTGGTGGTCGGCATCTGGGTGATCCCGCCGCTGCTCGCCGCGATCCCGCTGATGCGGATCGCCGACGTCACCTATGTCACCGCGCTGTTCGAGGCCGTATCGGGCTACACCACGACCGGCGCCAGCGCCCTGAAGGCGATCGCGCCGCTTGGCTTCAGCGGCATCTTCTTCCGCGCCGAGCTGCAGTGGCTCGGCGGGCTGATGACGCTGCTGACGATCGTCGCGGTGATCTCGCCGAGTGGCCTCGGCGGCATCCCCCGGGTCGCGCTCGTCGCCAGCACCGACCGGCGCTTCAACCGGCTCGGTGGCACGCTCCGCCAGATCACGATCACCTACCTGACGATCACCATCGCCTGCGCCGGGTTCCTGCTGGCGACCAGCATTCCGCCCTTCGATGCCGTCTGCCTCGCCCTGTCGACCGTCTCGACCGGCGGCTTCATGCCGATCCAGGGCAACCTCAGCGCCTACGACTCCACCTTTGCCGAGCTGATTATCGCGGTCTTCATGCTGATCGGCGCGACCAGCATCGTCTGGCACCGGATGATGCTGGAAGGGCGGTGGTCGATGATGGCGAAGCACCGCGAAAGCTACTGGACGATCGGCATGGCGCTGCTGGCAGGCCTGCTCTACGCGATCGCCTATATGGTCGAGCGCAGCGGCTCGGACTCATTCTCCTTCTTCGACTCGCTCCGCGACGGTTTCTTCACCGGAGCGTCGCTGGTCTCGACGACCGGGTTCGACGCCCATCAAAGCGGCCTCGCGGCGCTGCCGCTGCCGATCGTCCTGCTCTTCGCGATGATCGGCGGCAGCGCGATCTCGACGGCCGGCGGCATCAAATACTACCGAATCGGCGGGATGCTGACCCTGTCGCTGCAGGAGCTCCGCCGGCTGGTCTATCCGCACAGCATCCGTACCGCCCGGCTCGGCGCCGCCTCCTACGACCTCGCCCAGATGAAATCGATCTGGAGCAGCCTCGTCGTCGGCCTGTTCGTCATCGTCATCGCGGCGATGATGATCGCAACCTCGGAGCCGAATTTCGACGGCGCCCTGACGGCCGCCATTTCCTCTTTCTCGAACATCGGCCCGGTCTATTCGACCGGCTGGACGGCGCCCGACGTCTGGCCCGCCTATGCCGATTTCAGCGCCTTCTCCAAACTGGTAATGATCGCCACCATGATTCTTGGACGCATCGAGGTTCTCGTCTTGCTCGGAGCCCTCAATCTTGCCTATTGGCGATCCTGAAATGCCCAGGATCGCTTACGTCAACGGACGTTATCTCCCCCATCACCAGGCCGCCGTCCACATCGAGGACCGAGGGCTGCAATTCGCCGATTCGGTCTACGAGGTCTGCGAGGTGAAGGACGGTCGGCTGATCGACGAGGACCGCCACATGGCGCGCCTTGCCCGGTCGCTCGCCGAACTGCAGATCGCCGAGCCCCGGAAGCCCGGGGCGCTTGGCGCAATTCTTCGTGAAGTGGTGCGCCGCAACCGGGTCCGGAACGGCATCGTCTACCTGCAGGTCACCCGCGGCGTCGCCCCGCGCAACCACGCCTTTCCGAAGCCCGCGGTGGCGCCCGGCGTGATCGCCACCGCCCGCTCCATCAATCCCGCCGAGGGCGCGGCGCGGGCGAGGGCGGGCATCGCCGTCGTCACCACCCCGGACAACCGCTGGGACCGCGTCGACATCA
>JAGRKY010000795.1 GCA_020442095.1 Bauldia sp. | reverse complement strand
TGGCATCGAAGACCTGCGCCTTGACCGCCCAACCGCTCGAGTCGCCGGTCGCGCCGCCGACACCTTGGCTGAAGTCCTGCCAGGTGACGACGAACCCGCCACCGGACAGCGCGGTGATCTGCTGCTGGTATTGGTCGCCAGCCGTCGCAGTGTTGACCAGGATCTCAGAACCCAACGCGTGCGGGGGATCGTCGAGGGATCCACCAGTTCGATCGTCGTCTCTTCGGTGGCGCTGAGGCCGGGGGTCTGGTTGAGGAGGATGGAGATCGTGCCGCTGGAGTTGGCAGTCACGATGTCGGTGCCGCCGGCGCCGTCGAAGTCGCCGACCATGATCCCGTAGGGGCCGATGCCGACCGTAGCGCCGATCGCGGACTGGAAGGTGCCGTCGCCGTTTCCGAGAAAGACGGAAACGGCGGTGGATCCGGTTGCCGTGACGGCGAGATCGACCTTGCCGTCGGCGTTGAAATCGCCGGTCGCGACGTCGTAGGGCCAACTTCCCGCAGTAAGCGAGCCCGTGTAGGTGAAAGTTCCGTCTCCCTGCCCGAGATAGAGAAACACCGCTCCGATATTTATCATTGAAGCGGCGAGATCCAGGTCGCCGTCGCCGTCGAAATCTGCCGTCGCGATGCCCCACTGGGTCGACCCCGGGAGGAGCGTGACGGTTCCGAAGCTTCCATCGCCGTTGCCGAGCAGAATGCTTGTCCCATTGTCGGTGGCCGAAGCGATGTCGACATTTCCGTCGCCGTTGAAATCGCCGAGAGCCATCGCGTGGGGCGCAAAGGTCGTTGCGTAGGTGACGCCCGTAGCGAAGGTGCCGTCGCCGTTGCCGAGGAAGACGACGTTGCCGATGCTGGTGCCGGCGACGGAGCCGACGAGATCGGCCTTGCCGTCGTGGTTCAAATCGACGATGGCAACAGCCGTCGCGCCGGGCGTGGCTAGCGTCGTTGCGGTACCGAAGGTGCCGTCGCCGTTGCCGAGCAAGAACGACAGGCTGCCGGATGTGTTGGCGGTCGCGACATCGGCAATGCCGTCGCCGTTGATGTCGCCGATGGCGACTCCGTGCGGTGATAACCCCGTCGTATAGGTCGTGGCGCTGCCGAAGGTGCCGTCGCCATTGCCCAAGAACACGGATACACCGGTGCCCGAAAATGCACTGGTGACAAGGTCCAGATCGCCGTCGCCATCGACATCCGAGGCCACGGAGTAACGGGCGTCGCCCCCTCCCGTGTAGTTCGAAGCGGCCGAGAAGAGGTCGGTGGAAAGCGTCGTGCCGTCGCTGACCTGCCAGGCGAGGGTGCGCGCGTCGTTGCCGCCGGAATTGCCAGGGTCGGTCGCCGTCGACTGATAGGAGACCGTCCGCAATACGGCCTGGTAGTTCTCGACCGTGTCCGAACCGGACAGGAAGAGCGTGCCGTTCGCCGCGTTCCAGACGGCGGTGATCGCGGTGCCTGTCGTATCGGCGGTCAGGATGTCGCCGTCGCCGGCGAAGGAGCCGCCGACGATGCGGACCGAGGCGGAGGCGAGATTGGCGGAGTCCGCGTCGGTGACCGTGAGGAGCGGCGCGATCGGCGTCGCGGCATCGCCGAAATTGTACGAGAGCGAAGCGGGAAGCCCGCTTAGGACCGGTTCAGCCATCGATGCCCTCCCGCATCCGGCTCCGGCCGGACACCGCGGTCAGACCGATTGGTTCCGGGTCTCGGTCTTGCCCTCCGGCAGCGACCCGCGAATACGTATTCTCTCCGGCCATTTGCAGTCTCCCGTTCGTCGAACCGGGCGCTGCCGCCATCGCCGGGTCTATCGTTAACGAAAGCTTGACGAAGTGGAGGTGGGTGAGAAACCCCCATTTGGGGGTACCGATTGCTGCGTTGCAGAAGGCACGAATCGGGGGAGGATTCAGACCATGAGCCGGGCGACGACGCTGGCGAGTTCCGCCTGTCGATGCGTTCCGGTCTTGGCGAACACGGCCTTGAGCCTCTTGCGGGCCGTTTCCAGGGAAATCGACTCCGCTTGGGCGATAGCCGTCAGGTCCTCGCCGTCGCCGATCTTCCCGGCAAGGCGGGCCTCGGCAGGAGACAGGCCGAAAACGGCACCAAGCTGCGTGGTGATCCGGGTCTTTCTGTCAAACGGATCGGAGACAATCAACGCGGCGCGCGCGAGCGCGAAGATGTCCTGGGCCGCGCCCGCGATCGGGACGATCTGCGCCTTGAGCGGCAGGACCCCGCTCCGCCTGGGAAGCAGGATCGCCTCAACGGCGCGATCGATTGCGGCGGCTTCCTGGACGGCCCGGTCGATGGCGGCGGAAAGCATCGCATCGGTTGCCGGGCGCCAGGAGCCGACCCGACCGTTCCTGACCACAAGTGCGTCTTCAAAGTGGCGCTCGAACCCGACGGATAAATGAATCAGGCGTCCGGTGCCGCCGATCAGCGCGATATCGTCCCCAAGCCGGCTGAAACTGTCCGCGATCGTCTGTGACGCTTCGAACCGGACGTTCATCGCAAGCTGCGCAGCGGGCTGAAATCGCGCCACGAGCCGGTTCAGGGCGCTGATCTCGCGGGCGTCGAAAGGATCGTTGACCGACCGGCGATCGATCGTCAGGGGAACAAATACGCCCGGACCCGAAACGAGAACCATGCCGGCCTCCGGGCCTATGCCGTTCGGACGACGGTACTCGTTGATGTATGGATCACGCGCAGTCTCCGCGGGGCCGAGCATCTCCTCGGAGGTTATCAACCCGCGCCGTCCGGCCTTGGTCAGCTCCATCCCGCGTCTCATATAGGGATTTGTCGCGAGCCAGCCTTCAGCCACATGGCCATCGACGAAGTCCCTGATGGATGGCGAGCAGATAACGGCTCCCACCCCCAGCCCGACCGCAATCAGATTGGCTCCTGCGGCACCTGCGGCATTGGCCACCAGCTGCAGGGCATCCGGCCAGAGCGATGCCGCACCGGCTGCCTCATGGAACCGCTCGACTGCCTCCGCGAACAAGCCCTCCCGCACGCGCATCGAGACGCTCCGGTAGATGCCACCGACGGCAGTTCACGCCAGGGAAACCAGCTTTGTCAAACCGACGAATGGCTCGACGACTTCGCGACTGGGCAGGGGAAGGTTCGGCGCCACTGCCGATCCGCTGAGCTCCAAAAGCCGGTATTTGGGATTCAGATCGTGAGCCGGGCCACGACGCTGGCGAGTCCAATGGACGGGTCATGTCTCGCGGATCTGCCAACCTGGTCATGGCGCCGGAATCGCCCCAGGAAGCGGTTTTAGATCCTGCGGTTGAGACGAAATCCGTCATGACCTCGACGTTTTCGAAGGAGGGATCTTCTCCTTGCCGGTGCGGTTTCGGATGGCCCGTCTCTCGGGAGACGCGATATCCATTAACGAGCTGAAATATATATTATTTTCAAGAATGGCTGGGGCACTAGGATTCGAACC
>JAGRKY010000794.1 GCA_020442095.1 Bauldia sp. | reverse complement strand
CGTCGCGGTTGCCGCCGCAAACGCCGGCATTTCCGTCGTTCTCGCAGAGAAGGGAGACCTTGGCGGGGCCAACATCGCCGGGACGATCCCCTCCAAGGCCCTTATCGCCGCCGCAAACCGTTACGAGGCCTTGCGCAGCGGCCCGGCAATGGGGGTGAGCGGCGCTCCCCTCCAGGTCAATCTCGCAAGGGTCCAGGAGCATGTCCGCTCGGCGGTCGATGCGGTCGCCGCTAATAATTCGGCCGAGCGGCTCACCGCCCTCGGCGTCAAGGTCATCCGCGCGCCGGCCCGATTCGTCGACCAGCGTACCCTGGTCGCGGGCGATGCGACCATTCGCGCCAGGCGTTTCGTGATCGCGACCGGCGCGAAATCCGCCGCGCCGCGCTACCCCGGCCTCGAGGATATCGAGTGCCTGACCTTCGGCAATGTCTTCGACACGACGCGGAAGATGGGCCACCTGATCGTCCTCGGCGCCACCCGCTACGGGCTGGAGCTCGCCCAGGCCTATACCCGGCTCGGCATCGACGCGACGGTGATCGACGACCGGCCGGCACTGGCCGACCAGGACCCTGAACTGGTTGCGCTGGTCCTCGAACGCCTCCACGCGGAAGGCATCCGCATCCGCGACCGGACGCCGATCGTCAGCGTCGCCCGCCGGCGGGGCGGCGTCCGCGTCACGGTCTCCGGCCGCGCCGAGGGCGAGGAAATCCCCGTCGACGGCAGCCATCTTCTGCTCGCCACCGGCAGTGCGCCGGAGGTCGACGGGCTCGGCCTCGACAGGGCCGGCATCGAATTCGATGACGCCGGGATCAAGGTCGACCGCCAGCTCAAGACGTCGAACGCCCGGATCTATGCGATCGGCGACGTGGTCGCCGGGCCGCACAGCGTCAGCCGCGCCGAATATCACGCGACTCTGGTGGTGAAGTCGGCGCTGGAACACGGGCTGGTGCGCAACGACCCCGAGGTGTCGCCGGCGCTGGTCCTCACCGACCCGCCGCTCGCCTCCGTGGGCCTTCGCGAATTCGAGGCCGAGCAGAAGCACAGGAGCATCAAGGTCCTGCGTCTGCCCTTCAGCGAGAGCGATCTTGCCCAGACGGAGCGGGCGACCGCCGGCCTGATCAAGGTGGTCGCCACCGATCGCGGCCAGATCGTCGGCGCGGCCGCCGTCGGCCGCGAGGCCGGCGAGATCATCGCCCTGTGGTCGCTGGCGATCGCCAACCAGCTCGACATCGCCGCGATGCAGACCTTCGTCGCCCCCTACCCTTCCCGCGCCGATATATCCCGCCGGGTCGCCGCAACTTTTGCAGGTCCCGGTTTGACGCCTCTCCCCAAGAGGCGCATCATTGATATCCTTAGAAAATTCGGCGGATAACCGATGGACGACCGTCCTCGAAACCCGCAGGCCGAGATCGTACCCCAGACAGCCACCAGGATGCCCCGGGCGCGACGCGGCCGGGGTCTGTCGTGGAAGCTGCTGATCCTGACGCTGCTCTTCGTGTCGGTGAGCGCGGTCCTCATCTACGTCCCCTCGATCGCCAATTTCCGCCTCACCTGGCTCTCCGACCGGCTGGCGATGGCCGATACCGCGAGCGTCGTCCTGTCGGCCGCCGACACCGTCGACATCCCCCGCGACATCCAGGACCAGCTCCTCGCCGCGGTCGGCGCCACCGCGATCGCCATCCGCAACGGCTCGGTCAGCCGCCTGATCGCGACCGACGACATGCCGCATGAGGTGGACCGCACCGTCGACCTCAGGATGATGGAGCCGGTCGCCGACATCTTCGATGCCTTCGAGACGCTGCTCGCCCCGGACGAGCGGATGCTCAGGGTGATCGGCAATTCGCGCAACAGCGGCTCGGTCGAGCTGGTCATCACCGACACGCCGCTGCGCGACGCGATGCTTAGCTATTCGGCCCGGGTGCTGTGGCTCGCTGTGCTGATCTCGGTGATCCTGTCGGGCCTCCTCTTCCTCAGCGTCAACCGCATGTTCGTCACGCCGATGCGCCACCTGTCGCAGAACATGGTGGCTTTCTCCGAGGCGCCGGACGACGCCTCGCGGGTGATCCGGCCAAGCGGCCGCGGCGACGAGATCGGCGTCGCGGAAGTGCATCTCGCCGAGATGCAGCACGACCTCCAGACGACACTGCGCGAGCAGCGCCACCTCGCCGATCTCGGTCTCGCGGTGTCGAAGATCAACCACGACCTCCGCAACATGCTGGCCTCGGCGCAGCTCTTCTCGGACCGGCTCGGCAGCCTGCCCGACCCGACCGTCCAGCGCTTCGCGCCGAAGCTGATCGGCGCCCTCGACCGCGCGATCTCCTATTGCCAGAACACGCTCGCCTATGGCCGCGCCCGCGAGGCGCCGCCGGAGCGCCGCCTGCTCGCCCTCGACCGCCTGGTCGACGATGTCGCCGACGTGCTCGGCCTCGTCGGTCATCCGACGATCACCTTCGAGAATGCCGTGCCGGCGGGGTTCGAGGTCGACGCCGATCCCGACCAGCTCTTCCGTATCCTCGTCAACCTCGGGCGCAATGCCAGCCAGGCGCTGGAGAGCGACCCGTCGCCGGCGATCATCCGCCGCCTGTCGATCTCGGCCGAGCGCCGCAACGGCGACGCGGTGATCCGGGTCGACGATACCGGGCCGGGCATCCCCGAGGCGGCGCGCGCCCACCTCTTCCGCGCCTTCCAGGGCACGGTCCGCCCCGGCGGCACCGGCCTTGGGCTGGCGATCGCGTCGGAACTCGCCCGCGCCCATGGCGGCTCGGTGACGCTGGTCGACAAGGCGGGCCCCGGCGCGAGCTTCCAGATCGTCATCCCCTATCGCCGCGACTCCAACGGTCGCCAGCGGACGGGCTAAGGCCCGCCTGGGTCAGGGGAACTGCCACCGAGAGCGCGGAATGGGGCGTATCACCGCCCCGGTCAGGCCCGCCGGTCCCCACCTGCAGTGGATGAAGACCATCGCCGCGCTTGCATTCCCGGCGGACCTTCATTAGCTATTGCCGCCGTCCGGACCGTTACGCGGTTCCCGGCGCGCGCCCGTAGCTCAGCTGGATAGAGCACCAGACTACGAATCTGGGGGTCAGGAGTTCGAATCTTCTCGGGCGCGCCA
>JAGRKY010000083.1 GCA_020442095.1 Bauldia sp. | reverse complement strand
TTGAGCGAGGTCATCGGTTCCTGGAAGATCATCGCGACGTCGTTGCCGCGTACCTGGCGCATGTCGCGTTCGCCGAGGGCGGCGAGGTCGCGGCCGCCGAGCAGGATCGAGCCGCCGGCGATGCGGGCCATCGGCTGCGGCAGCAGCCGCATGATCGACAGCGCGGTCATCGACTTGCCGGAGCCGGACTCGCCCGCGATGCACAGCGTCTCGCCGGCCGAGATATCGAAGCTCAGCCGGTCGACGACCACACGCCGGCCCTCCGGCGTCGCGACCTCGGTGGTGAGGTCGCGAACCGAAAGGACGGGGGCATCGGGTGCTGCGGGTGTGTCCGGCATCGGTCCGATCGGAGCAAGAGACGCGGCGGGACGGCGGTCGCCGCCGCCCCGCCCAAGCCTATTCGAGAACGATCCTCGGAAAATAGAAGGAAACGACCCAATTCGGCATATCGACGATTTCGCTGACGCGGAGATCGCCGCAAACCGAGCAGAGCATGTAGGCCTCGACGGCTTTCATGCCGTAGCGGCCGCACAGCAGATCGATCATCCGGCTGACCGCCGAACGGGCACCTTCCATCAGCTCCGGGCCGATCCCGGTCGTCACTTCATAGCCCTTGCCGTCGAGGTGCCGGCTGACCGGACCCGGTGTCGTGAAACGCGGGGTCTCGAGCCCGGCCTGCCGGACCAGGTCGAAACCGAGCACGACGCTCATCGGGCTCTCGATCGCGGTGCCGCAGACCTCGCCGTCTCCCTGCGCGGCGTGGGTATCGCCGACCGAGAAAAGCGCCCCGGTGACCTCGACCGGCAGGTAGAGCTCCGTCCCGGCGGCGAGGTCGCGGATGTCCAGGTTGCCGCCCATCCGCCGCGGCGGCACCACCGAGTGGAGTCCCGCCTCGGCCGGCGCGAGGCCGATCGTGCCGGGGAAGGGCTTGAGCGGCACCCGGCCGACCGGCGAATAGGCGGCCGGCCCCATCCCGACCTTGTCATAGGTCCAGACGTGCAGCGCCGGATCCTCGAACTGGTCGGCGAGCAGGCCGAAGCCGGGGATATTGGCTGTCCAGCCCCAGCCCGAGGGCTGGAATTCATGGATCGTGACCTTGAGGGCGTCGCCGGGCTCGGCCCCGTCGATGAAGACGGGGCCGGTCACCGGGTTGACCTTGCCGAAGTCGATGTTGGGGACGTCGGCGACGGTGCTGTCCTTCGACAGCTGTCCGCCCGAGGCGTCCGGGCACTCGAAGGCGATGACGCTCCCCGGGGCGACGGTCATGACGGGCGGGATCGAATGATCCCACCCGAAATGATGATGCGCCTCGTGGATCGTGTGATGAGGCTTGGTGTCCATCACTCGCTCACGGTCACCGCGTCGTAATGCACCGGGATATGGACCGGATCGACATAGAGCGCATCGTCGCCGCCCATGCGGGCCGAGCGGATGGTGAAGCGCTGCTCGTTGAAGACCGGCACCCACGGGGCGTCGTCCATGATCTTGATGAAGATCTCGCCCCACAGCTTCTCGCGATCCGCCTGCTTGTCGGGATCGGTCATCGAATCCGCCTCGGTCGCCATCTTGTCGAGCTCCTCGTTGCAGTACCACGACCAGTTCCAGCCGCCCTGGACGGCACCGGCGCAGCCGAGGATCGGGCCGTAGAAGTTCGACGGGTCGGGGAAGTCGGCGATCCAGGCCATGCCGCCCGACCAGATCATCGGCGCGGTGCCGTTGCCGCCGGCCTCGATGACGTTGGCCTGGGCGAGCGACTTGATATCGGCCTTGATGCCGATCGCCGCGAGATCCTGCTGGATCGCCTGGGCGATGCGCGGGTTCGGGTCGGTGTTCATGACGTAGAGCTCGGTCTCGAAGCCGTCCCCGACGCCCGCCTCGGCAAGCAGCGCCTTGGCCTTTTCAGGATCGTAGGCATAGCCCTTGTAGGACTTGTCATAGCCGGGCATCGACGGCGGCAGCGGCTGGTTGGCGGGGACAGCGCGGCCGTTGATGATGCGCACGATGCGGTCCTTGTTGATCGCCATGTTGACCGCCTGACGCACCTTGACGTTGTCGAAGGGCGGCGTCTTGACGTTCATGGTGATGTAGCCGGTATGGAGCTGGCCGCCCTCGACGATGCGATCCTTGTAGACCGGATCGTCCTTGACCTCGAGGAATTGGGCCGGCGGGATGCCGTCGCCGGGGATGTCGACCTCGCCGTTCTTCAGCCTGAGCAGGGCGACGGTCGGCTCCTGCCCGACCTCGAAGGTGATCTTGTCGAGATGGGGCACGCCTTCCTTCCAGTAGTCCTGGTTCTTCTCGAAGACGAGGCGCTGGCCGAGCGTCCATTCGGTCAGGTTATAGGCGCCGCTGCCGACCGGGTGCTTGCCGAAATCGGCGCCCCATTTCTCGACCTCCTCCTTCGGAACGACATGGGCGAAATTGATCGCCATGACATGGAGGAAGGTGGCGTCCGGCCGGGTCAGCTCGAACTTGATGGTCATCGGGTCGACGACGGTGATGCCCGACAGGCTGTTGGCATCGCCGCTCGACATCGCGTCGAAGCCGGCGATCGAGCCGAAGAAACCGGCGCCCGGGCTCTGGGTCTCGGGATTGACGACACGCTCGATCGAATACTTGACGTCCTCGGCGGTGACCTCGCGGCCGTTGCCGAACTTGACGCCCGGCCGGATCTTGAAGGTGAAGGTCTTGCCGTCCGGCGAGATCTCGTAGCTCTCGGCGAGATCGGGAACGAGCTCTGTGGTGCCGGGCTTGTAGTCCATCAGCCCGTCGAACAGGCTCTTGATCATCGACCAGTTCTGCCAGTCATAGCCGATGGCCGG
>JAGRKY010000793.1 GCA_020442095.1 Bauldia sp. | reverse complement strand
ACCGGCGAATGGCACGACGACCTGATCTTCGCCCTGCAGTACAAGAACGGCGAATATTCGCAGGTCTACGACTACGAATGCGCCGCGACCAACAAGGGCTGGGTGCAGCCGGGCTTCGAGAAATACTTTTATGATTTCGCGGTCATCAAGGTGAGCAAGCCCTCCAAGACCGGCTATTTCGGCACGCAGTGGGACTGGCAGGGCCAGTACAATGACGTGACCAAGATCGGCTACCCGGGCGGCGTCGAGAATGGCGAGGTGATCCAGGTCGAGAAGGGCCCGATCCAGATGGTCGAGGGCGTCGTGCAGCTGAAGCACGGCAACCCGGCTGACCAGGGCGGCTCGAGCGGTGGCGCCTGGATCGGCAAGTTCGACAACGGCAACAACAACGATGCCAACTACATCATCAGCGTCGAGTCCTTCGGCATCGATGGTCAGCCCGGCATCGACTACGGCCCGTATCTGAACGACGACTTCAAGAGCCTGTGGGACTACGGCGAGAACGGCTGCCAGTAAGGCGGGCGGACGCCGTTCGATCCCTGCAATGATGGAGAAGGGTCCTTTGACTGCGCGCTTTCACACGGTGGCCATGGCGGCGATCCTCGTTGCCGTCGCCGCCCCGGCAGGAGCGCAGTCCCCGGATCCCGAAACCATCGAATTCACAAAACCGGCCGGGGGCGAACGCGCCTCCGGCTGGACCCGCCCGGTGATGGCGGCGGCGGCGGAGGATGTCCTGCCGAGCGTCGATCCCGAAGCGGTGCGCGCCGCGGGGCAGGGGCTTCGCGGTAATCGCCCTGCCGGCGAACCGGGCAGCACGGCCGAGAAGGATCTCGCGCCCGCTGGCGGCGAGCGGATGTCGGGCGATGTCCGTGACCGGCCGCTCTACTGGGCCGGCAAGATATTCTTTCGCAAGCCGGACGGCGGCTATGTCTGCTCCGGCCAGTTCATCAGCGAGAACGTCGTCCTGACGGCAGCCCACTGCGTCCGGGATTCCGATACCGGGGAATGGTACGACGACGTGGTGTTCGCCCTGCAATACGAGAACGGCAAATACGCCGAACTCTACGATACCGAATGCTCGGCGACCCTGGCCGGCTGGGTCAGCAAGGACGAGTCGAAATACAACTACGATTTCGCGACCATCCTGGTCGAGGGGTCTTCGCAGACCGGCTATTTCGGCACGGCATGGAACTGGGAAGGCCAGTATGCCGACGTGACCAAGATCGGCTACCCGGTGTCCATCCGGGACGGGCAGGTGATCCAGATCGAGCGTGGCCCGATCGAGCTCAAGGACGGCATCGTCGCGCTGAAGCATGGCAACCCGAAGAACCAGGGCGGTTCGAGCGGCGGCGCCTGGATCGGCGGCTTCAACGACACGCCGGGCTCGGAGGAGGGCAACCGCGTCATCAGCCTCCAGTCGTTCCACTATGATGGACTGGATGGCGTCGGATTCGGTCCCTATCTGACCGAGTCTTTCAGGAAGCTGTGGCTGTTCACCGAAAACGGCTGCGAATAGAGACCAACGAGGCAAGGGGGCGAGACAATGGAGTATGACATGGGCCTGAAATTTCCTCTCCTTGCCGCCTGCGCATCCTTTGCCTGCATCGGAGCGTCGGGTGGCGGCGCGGCCGACGACAGCGACAACAAGCCCCCGACGGAGGTCGATTCGGTCGTCTCGACGCCGGAGACCGGCGAAAGGGCCAAGGACTACTGGACC
Organism: Bauldia sp.; assembly: GCA_020442095.1. The sequence goes on along the minus strand of JAGRKY010000793.1, from coordinate 881 downwards.
GCCGACCGGATGCGCAGCGCCAAGCCGATGCCGAACCCGGTGCTCGATCCCAAGACGATGAAGCCGGTCGACCCGGAAGACGACCCAGAATAAGCGCCGGACAGATTGCCCGTATTGATTTCACGCGGCCCCGGCCCCGGGGCAGCACGATGTTTTTTTGCCAACCAAGGATATTCCATGCGCTTCGTCCGTTGCCTTCCCTTGCTGGCCGCAACGACCATGACCATTGCCGCCAGTCCCGGTGCCTATGCCGCCAACGCGGGTTCGACATGGAAGACGCCGGAGGCGCTGGTTTCCACGCCGGCCGGGGTGCGTGCGGCAGGCGACTACTGGACCTTCGACCGTATGGACCGGGCAGTCCCGCGTCTGCCGGACGTGCTCGACCCGGTGACGCTCGAGCCGATCACGATGGACAAGGCCGATCCGACGAGAAGCTACCGCTGAGATATTGTCTCCCGGCCCGTGGGCGGTTACATGCAGGCCCGACGCGGTTGCGGAGATATTGATGCGTACGGAAGTCGAACATGTGGTTGACGAAATCCAGCAGGGCATGGGCCTGCTGAGGAGGCATCTTTGACTGGGATACGGCAAAGATACGCCTCGCGGAGCTGAATGCCGCCGCCGAGGACCCGGAACTCTGGAATTCCCCTGACCGCGCGCAGAAGCTGATGCGCGAGCGCCAGCAGCTCGCCGATCAGGTCGACGCCGTCGAGCGCCTCGAGAAGGACCTCAACGACCAGATCGAGTTGATCGAGCTTGCCGAGGCCGAGGACGACCTCGGCGTCGCGACCGAGGCGGAAGCATCGCTGCGGGCGCTGAAGGACGAGGTCGAGCGCCGCCAGGTCGAGACGATGCTCTCCGGCGAGGCGGACGGCAACGAC
>JAGRKY010000792.1 GCA_020442095.1 Bauldia sp. | reverse complement strand
CCACTGCCGTCGCCCCAGCCGTGATTGATCATCAAGCCGCCGGCAGCGGACGCGAGCAGCACGCCCGACGAAAAGAAGCCGTGAAAGACGGACATGGACGGTCGCGCGCGCGCCGTCTCGATCCGCGAGGCCTGGGTGTTGACCGAAACGTTCAGCGCCCCGCCGACCATGCCGGTTACGAACAGGAGGACGAACAACAGCGGCAAGCCTGGCGCGTTGACCACCAAGGGAAAGGCGATCAGGAAGGCGACCGCAAAGACGATGGTGGCGCGCTTCGATCCGACCCGGCCGACGAAAAGGCCCGCGATCGGCTGGAAGGTCAGCGACCCGACGCCGAGGCAGAGAAGCGCAAGCCCGAGCACCGCCGGCTCCAGCGCAAGCCGTTCCGCGACCACCGGAATGTGGACGAACCAGAAGCCGACATTCAGCCCGAAGACCAGGAAAATCGCGGAGGCCGCGGCACGGGCGCGGCCTACCGTCACCGGCTCGACCGGATTATCACGCTGCATCGGCATACCCGCTGGGTCGGACAGGAACTCGTGTCGGGTGGTCGGCGAGCCGGAACAACGCATCCGTGCGCATAGCCGCCAGATACTGTCAATGCCATCCGCGGGATGGGAGGGCGTAGGGCGGAGAGTGGCAGGCTCCCGTTGCTCAGCTTCCCTTGAGGAGGTTTTCGCGCTCGTCGGCGGTGCGGGCGGTGCCGGCTTCGCGCAGGATGTCCTCGTCCTCGCTGGCGAGGCCGCCTTCGGCATGGGTCGCGTCGGATTCGGTCGAGGGGGGCGGCTTCCTGCGCTTCGGCGCGACGGTTGGCTTGCCGCCCGGCTCGGCGCGGTAGAGCGGCAGCCCCTGCGGGAAGATCACCTCGCGCGCCTCGTCCGGCATCGAGATTCCGCCATTGATCAGGGCCTGCTTGGTCTGGCGCATCAGCGCCGAACGCAGCTTGAGCGGCGAATGGATGTCGCTGTCGAACCAGAAATAGGCCTTGAGGTTGACGGTCGCGGCGGCGAGTTCGTCGACGATGACAAACGGCGCGGGGTCGTTGCGGACGGCCGGATGGGCGGTCAGGACCTTCTCGATGATTTCCTGCGCCTCGCTGGTACGGTCGTCATAGCCGATGCCGACCGTGAAGTCGCCGCGGCGGCTGGGGTTGCTCGAGAAGTTGGTGATGACGCTCTTGAACACCGTGGCGTTCGGGATCTGGACGTGGTTGCCCTCCGCCGTGAGGAGCACGGTGCTGCGTGTATTGAGGTTGACGACGATGCCCTCGGCGTCGCCGATGCGGACCACGTCGCCGGCGCGGAAGGGATTGCGGACGCTGAGGAGGAGGCTGGCGAGGAAATTCTCGGCGATGTCGCGGAAGGCGAAGCCGATGATGATGCCGGCGAGGCCGGTGCCGCCAAGCACCGTCAGCGCGAGGTTGGTGAGGCCGGAGATCTGGAGGACCAGATAAAGGCCGAGGATGAAGACGGGGACCGCGAAGGCGCGCGAGACGACCGTCAGCATCAGCGGCGACGTGATACGGTTGCGCAGGACCCAGCCCATGAAGCGGGCGGCCAGACGGGCGATCTGCCAGGTGATCAGGAGGATGACCGCGCCGATCAGGACGATGGGCACGGCGCGCTGGGCGGCGGTGCTGAGCCGCTGGACCTCCTGGAGCGCCGGCGACAGGTCCCAATCGATCTCGGGCTTGACCTCGATGCGGTTGACGACCGCGACGACGTCCTCGGTGCGGGCGGCGAGCGCGCCGGCCCATTGCGACTGTTCCTGGGTCTCGCTGAAGCCGTCGAGGAAGACGATGCCCTCCTTGACCTCGACCTTCGGGTCGGTGAACCAGCCGCTGGCCACAAGGATACGCTGCAGCCGCGCCTGGATCTCGCTGTCCTGGGCGAGCGGCTCGACGGGGACGTTGTCCTGCATCGTCCGTTCGCTGCGCGGCGGCGACTCCTGCGCCTGGGCCGCGGCGCCGCCGGCGACCATGCAGGCAAGGGCGGCAAGGGCGAGCGCGGGGACGGTCCAGTGCCACGATTTGACGATCGGCGTTCGGGTCGGCATCAGGCGAAATCTCCACCCGCAGGTCGGGCTGTGAACGAGCGATTCCCGCTCCTGCCGCGCATGCTAGCCAAAAGCGCAGGAGAGTTCAGCCGGGGTGGCTCCCACGGAGCACCTCAGGATGGCGGAAGGGATTGCCTTCGGATGGTGAGGGACAGGCTCTCATGGGCCGTCTGCGCCGACCGGTGGACCGGGCTCAATTCTCCGCAACGAAGGTGCGTGCCTTGTCCAGTGCGGCAACCATTGCGTTGGTGATCTCGTCGGTTGCGCCGTGGCGACGGAAGAAGGATGCAGGATCGCGAGCCAGGAGACCCTGGGGATTGATTTTGGCGAGAGCGGCCCTGGCGGCGTCGGCGTTGCCGAGTTCGGCATAGGCGATGGCGACAAGCGCCCAGTTGGTGTCCGACGTCGTCGAGAATTTCTGGGCGAGCGTCAGCATCCCCTCGTAGTCGCCGTGCAGATAGTCGTTGATGGCGACCAGCGGGTAGTACCAGGTCGGGGGAGCGGCGGTGCGGGCGATGGCGCGCTCAAGGAGCGGCACCCCTTCGGCGAAGTTGCCGCGCGCCGAGAGCCGCCATCCGAGCTGCGCGATGAGGTCGGAATCGTACGAGTTGAGTTCGAGCGCCCGGCGGGCTAGGCGAATGCTCTCCTCGTACTGGCCCATGTAGTATTTGATCGCGGAAAGCGCGCTGATCGCCAGAATGCTGTCGGGATCGAGGGCGATGGCGTGATCGGCGGCCTTCAGGGCTTTCGCGTATTGCTCGTCGAGACCGTTCTGCGTGTCATATTCGAACCGGCCGCCGTCCATGTACAGCCACCCGAGCATCGCCCAGGCGTCCGGGTATTGCGGATCGTTCCTGACGGCCGCCTCGAGGCATCCGACGACCGGGGCATATTTGGCCCGCGAGAAGGTGCTTCTGCGGTAATCGAAAGCACGCAGCACGCAAAGGTAGCTTTCCATATTCGCCACCTTCGGTGCCTCCTGACGGGCCTCGAGGTCGGTATAGACCGCCCCGTAAGGCTGGCCGAGTTCGGAGGCTATCTCGCCGGCGAGCGCACGCCGTATCTGGAAGAGTCCGTCGGGGGCGAGTGGCTTGTCGAACGCCTTGCTCCACACCACCGATCCGGTATCCGCATTGAGGAGCTGCGCCCCGACGCTGATCTGGCCCGCGCTGGCGGCGACGCTGCCGCTCACCACATAAGCGACGCCGAGTTCGCGGCCGAGCGCGCCCGGCGCCTTGCCCGAATCCACGCCGAAATTCGGCGGCAGTGTGTACAGACGGAAGCTCGGGAACCGCATGAGGTTGTCGATGAGTTCCGTCGTGAGACCGCTCGCGAGGTAGCGCGTCTCGGGATCGGGACTGAGCGGCTCGAAGGGCAGAACGACGACGGCCGGTCCCTGCGGTGCGTCGGCGGTCGGATCCCGGGCGGGCCTTGTCGCCATCCAGATGGCGCCCGCTGCCAGCAGGGCGACGACGGCGATTGCCGCATAGTGCCAGCGCCGCAAGCGGGACGGGCCGCGCGTCGCCGGACCGGCGCCATCGGCCTCGGCCGTATCCGGAAGGAGGTGGGCGTCAGGCGGTCCTTCCGCGGGATGGACGAAAGGCTCCAGCGTCCTGCCCGGCTCAAAAAACGGGACATAGCCGCCCTTCGGGATACTTATCCGGATGGGATCATCGCTGCCGGCATCGACATAGTAATTGGCGAGGTCCTGGCGGAGACGATGCGCTTCCAGGCGCACGATCGGATCGTGCTGCGGATCGTAGCCTTCCTCGCGCCCGAAAACGGCGACACCCACGGTGTAGCCCTTCAGCCGGTCACCACGACCCGCCAACGCTTCCTCGACAAGGAATCTCAACATCTCCCGTCTTTGGGGAGTCGTCCGGAATTTTGGGCTGCCGAGGAGCCGCGCGAGCTCGGCCGAGACCGCGTCAGGGGCCGGTTGGGCGGCCACATCCGTGTTGCCGTGCATGGAATCCAGAGGATGCCGCTGCGTCATATCCCCAAACCGAAGCGTCGGCCGAACCTGCTCGCCGGGTCAATCATCATGGTGTCCTCCCCCGCCGCGATGTGGTCCCGGTAACGAGCTTTCCGCGTCCCGCCCTTAATCCAAATCAAGTCGGACAAGACGCTCGCGGCCCGAAACGAGGGCTGGCAGCAGGCGCGCTCACAGGGCTGAGCCCCCGCATTCGCGCAGTACGTACCGGTACGTACCGGTGCGAACCTTCCGCATCATAGCGCAGTGTGGCGCAAATGGGGGGCGTAAGCCGCTCGCATCGAGATCGACCTAATGAAAGGCGTGGCTTTTTTGATCAGCCGCTTTGCCGACCAGGAATTCGCGATACGGCGAGCGTATTCAACCGATCCCGAATTCCAGGAGCTTTGCCACTACCACGCATGCGCGCTGGACGCGCTTGAGTACTGGAAAGACGAGGCAAGGCGAGTGAGCGACTATCGGCGTATCGTCGAGGAACTGGAAGATGAAATCCTTGAGTATCTCTCAAGAAAGTATCGAGTCGTAGCCCGATGAGGCTGCGAGCGAAACGTCAATGGGGATCAAAATGAAAATATTAAGTGCAACGTTACTTGCTACGGCGCTGTCGGCACTTCCTGTGGTCGGCATGTCGGGCATCGCTTCGGCTGCGGACAAGCCGAATATCGTCCTGATCGTGACCGACGACTACGGCTACGGAGATGCGGGTATCTATGGCGGCGGCGAGAACCGCGGCATGCCGACGCCGGGCCTCGACAAGATGGCGTCGGAAGGCATGCAGATGATGTCTTTCTATGCACAGCCGAGCTGCACGCCCGGCCGGGCCGCCATGCAGACGGGCCGGTTCCCGGCGCGCAGCGGCATGACCACCGTGGCCTTCCAGGGCCAGGGCGG
>JAGRKY010000791.1 GCA_020442095.1 Bauldia sp. | reverse complement strand
TGTAGCCGAAGGCGTCGAGGCCGATCTCGCTCGCGTGGAAGAGCACCTCCGGCGCCCGGATCAGGCGGCGGGTCGCATCGATGATGCGCAGCGACCGGAGCGGTGCCGACTGGTCGGCCACCATCTGCCAGACGCCAAGGTCTTCGAGGAAGGACACCGACCCGGCGAGCAGCGCCGCGGTCCGGTGGTCGTCGGGTCGTCCGGCCGGCGCGACGATCGCCACGTCATATCCCAGGGTGTCGAGATGCAGCGCGGCGGCGAGGCCGACCGGCCCCGATCCGACAACCAGGATATCGACGTCTGCGAGGGGTTCGTTCACCCGCCTGCGGCTTCCGGCTTTGGAGACATCGGCTTCTTGGACCATTCGGCTATCTCGCCTGTCAACCAGGATCCCGCCAGCATAGCCGCAACGAAGATCGCGACGGACTGCGGCACAATGCCAAGGTTGGCGATCGCCGGTCCGGGGCAGAAGCCGGACATTCCCCATCCGACGCCGAAGAGCGCCGCGCCGCCGACGAGGCGACGGTCGATGAGGGCTTTCCGTGCCGTATGGAAGATCGGGCCGGCAACCGGCTTCGCCATGACGCGGTTAAGCCGCAGCCCGAAGAAGGCGACGACCGCGCCGCCGGCCATGACGAAAGCGAGGCTCGGGTCCCAGCCGCCATCGGGGATGGCGGCGAAATCGAGGAAATCCTTGATCTTCTGCGGGTCGATCATCCGGGAAATGGCGAGCCCGAGGCCGAAGACGAAGCCGCTGGCCAGAGCCGCGGCGATGGCGATGTTTGAACGGCGCATCACAGGACATGCCTCATCACGAACACCGTCACCACCGCTGTTGCGAAAAAGGTGCCGACCGCGACGAAAGAGCGGGGCGACAACCGCGCGAGCCCGCAGATGCCATGGCCCGAGGTGCAGCCGTTGCCGAGGCGGGTCCCGATGCCGACCAGCAAGCCCGCCGCGACGAGGGCGACCGGACCGATGTCGACCGCGGGCAGCGTCCGGGGAAGCTCGGCGAAGAGCGCCGGCCCGTAGGCGGCGCCGAGGGCCGCGCCGAGCGGCAGGCCGACGAGGAAGGCGAGGCGCCAGGCGATGTCGCCCGGGTGGGTTGGCAGGATGGCGCCGAAGATGTTGGAGACACCGGCTGTCCGGCCGTTGAAGGCCCACAGGATGGTCGCCGAAAGGCCGATCAGAACGCCACCTATCGTGGCGGTCAGCGGCGTGAAATTTTCCATGGAAGCTACTCCGTCAGATTGCCTGTAATTCTCGGCTTTCCTCCGGGCCGGTCAAAGAAATCCGTTCCAACTATCGGCTTGTTTGGGGTCAGACCTTGCAATCGGGGGGCCATCGGACATGTTCAGGCGGTCAGGCCGATATTTCACTGGAGTGGGGAATGATTGCTTTCGACTGGGTCGCCGACCCGGCCATTTGGGCGAGTCTCGTGACGCTGACGGTGATGGAGATCGTCCTCGGCATCGACAACATCGTTTTCATCTCGGTCATCGTCGGCAAGCTGCCGCCGCATCAGGCCACGCGGGCGAGGCAGATCGGCCTCGGCATGGCCCTGGTCTTCCGGGTCATCCTGCTGCTTTCGCTGTTCTGGCTGATCGGGCTCACCGCGCCGGTCTTCACCGCCTTCGGCGAGGATTTCTCCTGGCGCGACATCGTCCTGATCGCCGGCGGGGCGTTCCTCCTCTACAAGGCGACGAGAGAGATCCACACCGATGTCGAGGGAGGCGGGCATGAGGAAACCTCAACCGCGGCGAAGGTCTATGCCAGCTTCGGGGTGATCGTCATCCAGATCGCGGTGATCGACATGGTCTTCTCGGTCGATTCGATCCTGACGGCGATCGGCATGGCGGACCACGTCGGCGTGATGATCGCCGCGGTGGTGATCGCCATCGCAATCATGTATCTCGCCTCCGGACCGGTGGCGGCCTTCATCGAACGGCATCCGACCACCCGTATGCTGGCACTGGCGTTTCTGCTGATGATCGGTATCGCGCTGATTGCCGACGGGATCGGATTCCACATCCCGCGCGGCTATCTCTACGCAGCGATGGCGTTCTCGGCGATCGTCGAGCTGCTCAATGTCGTGGCCGGGAGGAACCGGCGGAAAAGGACGGGATGACGGACGAAACGGCCGGGGCGGCGCGCCCCGGCAGGGGGGAAGGGCTGGTTCCGGCCGCCGACGGCTTCCTGTCGCCGGCGCGGGTGATCATGGGGGTGTTCTTCCTCCAGGCGCTGATTCTTGCGAACTGGCTGCCGCGCATCCCCGATGTCGAGGTGGCGCTGGGGCTTGGCCATAGTGAGCTGGCGCTCGCTTTGGCGGGGCTGCCGCTTGGCATGTTCCTCGGCATCGGCATCTCCGGCCCGCTGATCGAATGGCTCGCGCCGCGGCGCACGATCCTCGTGTCGCTCTCGGCCCTGTGCGTCTCGGTGGCGTTTCCGGGCTGGGCTCCGGACACGCTGCTCCTGTTCGTGTCGCTCTTCGTCATGGGCGCGAGCTTCGCGCTGACCGACGTCGCGATGAATGTCGAGGCGGCGCGGATCGAGACGGCCTTCGGGCGGCGGATCATGAGCACCTGCCACGGTTTCTGGAGCATCGGTTCGATGGTCGGCTCGCTGATGAGCGGGGGCATCGCCGAACTCGGCTTCGCGACAGGACCGCATCTGGTGATCGTGGCCGTGCTGTCGCTGCCGGTCGGCATCTTCCTGGCGCGGGCGCTGCCGCGTCTGCGGGAGGTGCTTGGCGACGCCGGCGGCGAACGGCACCCGGCTTTCGCGCTCCCGTCGCTATCGCTGCTCGGCCTTTGCTTCTTCGTCTTCGGGACGGTGATGGTCGAGCAGGTGTCCCGCAACTGGGGCGGCGTCTTCCTCCGGGACATCCTCGGGGCCTCGCCGGGCGTGATTGGCCTGTCGATCGGCGTCTTCGCCCTGTTCATGGCGATCGGCCGGTTCCTCGGCGATCCGCTGTCCGACCGTTTCGGCGGAGCGGCGCTCGCGCGAGCCTTCGGGATCCTCGCCATCGTCGGGATCGTGCTGACGGTGACGGCAAACGGGATGGTCCAGGCGCTCGCCGGCTTCATTGCCATGGGACTGGGCGTCTCGGTCGGCTTTCCGCTGGCGATTCGCGCTGCCGCCTCCCGCACCGACCGGTCGCCGGCGACCAACGTCGCCGCCCTGGCTTTCTTCGCCTATTCCAGCTCACTGGTCGGGCCGATAATGGTCGGCTTCACCGCCGAGGAAATGGGCCTCCGGATCGGTTTTTCGACCATTCTGCCGGTCGTTGTGGTCAGCACAGCGCTTGCCGGCCACCTCCGTCGCGGCCAAAGGGGAAGGGCGGAGGCTGGTCCGTAAATGGCGTCGTGACTTCGCGGCAAACGGGCAGAAATGCCACTTTTGCCGGCATCGTGATGAAAATTAGCGTTTGATCAGGTTTTGGGCATAATCCATTGTTCAAGGCGGTCCGCTATGTTTCGCGGCGCCGGAATGGCAGGCCACGGCCCGTGGCGGAGCCGCGTAGAGTTGGGTGCAGGTATGGGGCGACTAACGACACATGTTCTTGATACGGCGCATGGGCGGCCCGCGGCCGGCATGCGGATCGATCTCTATCGCCTTGGCGAAACAGAGGAATGTGTCGCGGTGGCGACCACCAATGCCGATGGTCGGGTCGACGAGCCGCTGCTCGAGGGCGGCAGCCTCGTGAGTGGCGTCTTCGAGTTGCGTTTCCATGCCGGCGCTTACCTCCGCGCGATGGCCGTCGAGCCTTCCTTTCTCGACGTGATTCCGATCCGGTTCACGGTCGAGGCCGCCGACGAGCATTACCACGTGCCGTTGTTGCTCTCGCCGTTCGGCTACACAACCTATCGGGGAAGCTGAAACGCCTCATGCGTGACTCCATCCGTTTCATCCGCAAGGGGCGCATGGTCGAGCTGCGCGACGTCGCGCCGACTGCGCTGCTTCTCGACTATCTCCGCGACGTCGAAGGCTCGACCGGGACCAAGGAAGGCTGCGGCGAGGGCGATTGCGGCGCCTGCACCGTCGCGCTCGGCCGGATCCGCGACGGCAAGCTGGTCTACGAGCCGGTCAATGCCTGCATCCAGCTCCTCGGCCAGGTCGATGGCTGCGAGGTGGTCGCGGTCGAGGATCTTGCCGACCGCGACGGCGAGCTCCATCCCGTCCAGAAGGCGATGCACGAGAGCCATGCCTCGCAATGCGGCTTCTGCACGCCGGGCTTCGTGATGAGCCTCTTCACCCTCTACCATGCCGGCAAGGCGCCGGTGTCGCGGCAGCAGGTCAACGACTGGATCGCCGGCAACCTGTGCCGTTGCACCGGCTACCGGCCGATCGTCGACGCGGCGGTCAAGGTCTGCGCCTCGGCGCCGACCGACCGCTTTTCGGTCGCCTCCGCCGATACCGAGGGGCTGCTCGGCTTCCTGTCGGACAGCGAGGACATCTTCATCGGCGATTCCGACAGCTTCTTCGCGGCGCCGGCGAGCATCGAGGCGGCTGCGGACCTCTACGAGCAGCATCCGGACGCGACCATCGTCGCAGGCGCCACCGATGTCGGGCTGTGGATCACCAAGC
>JAGRKY010000790.1 GCA_020442095.1 Bauldia sp. | reverse complement strand
CCCTTGCCGCCGCCGCCGGCCGAGGCCTTGAGCATCACCGGGAAGCCGATCTCCGTAGCGATCGCCACCGCTTCCTCATCGGTCGCCACCGCCCCGACATGGCCGGGAATGGTCGAGACGCCCGCCGCCGCCGCGAGCTTCTTCGATTCGATCTTGTCGCCCATCGCCGCGATCGCCTGCGGGTTGGGGCCGATGAAGGCGATCCCGGCATCCTTCAGTGCCGCGGCGAATTCCGTCCGCTCGGACAGGAAGCCATAGCCGGGATGGACAGCGTCGGCGCCGGTCTTGCGGCAGGCTTCGAGGATATTGTCGATCACCAGATATGAGGACGACGCTGGCGGCGGCCCGATATTCACGGCCTCGTCGGCATATTCGACATGCAGCGCGCCCTTGTCGGCGTCGCAATAGACCGCGACGGTCCCGATGCCGAGGCGGCGGGCGGTTCGGATGACTCGGACGGCGATCTCGCCACGGTTGGCGATCAGGATCTTGTTGAAAATCGGCAAGGCTGTCTCCCCCAAGGGAGGCTTTTTAGGGCCGGGGACGACGTGCCGCAACGGTGGAAACAAGCCCTGATCGTCGCGCCGTCTACTTTGCCGGCGTCGGACTAGGCGCTCAGCGGTTTGACGTAAGTCGCCCTCGGTGGCCCGGCCAACAGCTCCATCATGGGGGCGAAGGCGCCGCTGGCGACCGCCTCCTCCATCAGCGCTTCGCGCGCCTCGGCGGTCTCCCACTCCCCAATCTCGACAATCATGTCGGGGTCGGCGGGAACCTCGTAGAGGGTGAACCCGAGGGAGCCACGCTCGCGCAACATAGGTCCGAACTCTGCCCCCATACGCTCCATCATCAGCTGGAGCGCCTTCCGCTGGCCCGGCCTTGCCCGGAATTCGATGATGACCTTGACTGCCATGACATTCCCCCTCCGGGCGATCATGTCGCCATGGGCCATTTAGGTTCCGTCCAGCCGGAAAGGCAAGCGAACGGGGTCGCGAGACCTGCCTCCGTACCTAGCCGATCAGGACCCATGCAGCGGCCGCACCGACGACCAGCGAGACGAGCGTGACGGCGAGGTAACCCGCGCCGAAGGCCCTGCCCCCGGCGAACAGCGCCAGCCCTGACTTGGAGAGGGAATTGGCGGCTGCCGCGACGAGGATCGCCGTCGCCGCGACATCAAGTGTTCCGTCCCCCGCCATCCGGGTCATCGACAGCGTGATGGCGTCGACATCCGCGAGCCCGGCGATCGCGGCAAGGGCAATCCCGCCCTCGACCCCGAATATCTCGGTCAGCGCCCGGGTCAGGATCAGGATGACGGCGAGCAGCAGACCGAATCCGAGCACCTGGCGGAGCTCGAAGGGATTGGTCAGCCGGCTCTCCTGTTCGCGATTCTCACCCGCCGCCTGCTTCGCCCATGGCCGGTTGAAGATCACCGCCGCCGCCGCGCTGACGATCGCCGCCGCGGCAAGCGGCGCGGTCAGCCGCCCAAGAAGCACCGGCCCGAACAGCCCGACAACCACGCCGATCCGGACGAACATCACGGTCGAAGCGGCGAGAGCACCGGAAAGGAGCAGCCGCCGGTTCTCCGGTTCCGCCTTCGCCCGCCGCGCCAGATCGACGGTCGTCACCGTCGACGAGACCAGTCCGCCGGCTATCCCGGCGATCAGCGACCCGTAGCGCTCGCCGGCGAGCTTCACCGCGACATAGCCGATGAAGGACACGCCGGCGATGACCACCGTCATCAGCCAGATCTCGTAAGGGTTGAGCGCCCCGTAGGGTCCGTAGCCGCGATCCGGCAGGACCGGCAGCGCCACGAAGCTCATGCCGAGGAGAATCAGGGCCGCCCGGAGTTCCCGCCAGGTCAGCACCCTCAGCCAGGCATGCAGCCATTCCTTGGCGGCGAGCAGCGCCGTGGTGGCGACCGCCGCGGCCGCCGCGACGGCCATGCTGCCGAGCACCGCATAGGCTCCGAGCGAGAATGCCAGGAACCCGGCGACGAGCGTCGTCATGCCCCGCGTTCCCTCCGCCTCGGTCTCCCGCCAGCGGAACAGCGTCAGCGCGCCGGCGATCGCCAGGAAGGCCAGCCCGAAGGGCGCGGGCCCGAGCTCGTGGGCCAGCAGCCCCCAGACGCCGCCGAACAGCCCGATCAGCGTGAAGGTGCGCAGGCCCGCGGCGCGATCGCCTTCCGCCTCTTCCCGTTCGCGCCAGCCGCGCTCGACGCCGA
>JAGRKY010000789.1 GCA_020442095.1 Bauldia sp. | reverse complement strand
CGAACGGCGAAAGCCGGCAGCACGGAGCCACGGAACGAAAGGATGGCCAGCGTCAGCAATCCGCCGAAGACGGCTGCGAGGATGGCGAATTCGAGGGTATTGCCCCAGCCGAGCCACAGCGAGATGGCCGCCGCGAGCTTCGCATCGCCGCCACCGATCCAGCCGAAGGCGAAACAGGCGAAGCTGACGAGGAGGACGAGCCCGCCGGCCGCCCAATGCATGCCGAAGGTCGCCAGATCCATTCCCGTCAGCGGCGCGAGCAGCACGAAGCAGGCGACCAGCGCCAGCGATATCCGGTTGGAGATCGTCATGGTCAGCAGGTCGGCGGCGGCCGAATAGGCCATGCCGATCGGGAAGAGGATGAAGAGGGAATATTGTAAGGCCGTCTGGAGCATGTTCACTCAGTCGGTTCGGCCCCTGCCCCGATGGTGATAGCCGCCAATCGTAAAAAGACGCTGAACGTCCGGGCGGGACACCGGTGTCCTGGCATTCGCCGGGCGCGCCACCACGATCTGCAGCGACGCGCCCCGCGGAGTGCGGGTCGAGGACCCGCGCAATGCACCTTCAGACGAAGGCGATTACTTCATTTCCTTCGAGAGGTTGTCGAAGGTGGTGTTCAGGCTGGTGCCGAGGGCGCCGGCGCCGACGATGATGGCAACGCCGATCAGCGAAGCGATCAGGCCATACTCGATGGCGGTGGCACCGGATTCGTTCTTGGCAAAGCGCGCAATCAGCTTCTTCATGACAGTAGCTCCTCACGTGAGATGTGTTTGATCGTCCTGGTTTCGGTTCGGCCGATGGTTTGTTCTCGGCCGCGACAGAGGACGAACTTAAGGGCAATTTACTGCGGTTAAGTTAACACCGACACGAGTTATTGGGTCATGGAATAATGATTTGTTAATAGTAAAGATCAGGTGAAGTATTAAATTTGGCAGCAAACCAATGTTTTTCTAATTTTTCCGATTTATATTATTATCCTGTTTACCACGCCCGACAACGCGGCATTTACCAAGCGCCAAGGTCATCTCGCAGCCGCCCCTCGCCGATGGTTGCGGCTGGTCCGCCCCGGCGGCGACCGCGTCGCGGCTCCCGGCGGCGGGGGCTTAAGGCTTCGTTCACCATTATTCGCCAAGGATTCTGCGGACCGACGCACCCCGGAGGCTCCATGCCGCGCCAGCGAATCCCCTTCCCGACCCGCCGAGGCGGCGCGATGCTCCGCGGCGGCCTCATCCTCGCCGCAGCGCTCGCCGCCGGGTCCCAGGCAGCCGTGGCCGCGGAGCACGAGCCGATCTCGGTGGTCATCGACAGGGCCAAGGTGATGCGCATCTCGCGCCCGGCCGACATCGTCATCATCGGCAATCCCGCGATCGCGGATGCGACAATTCAGGACAACCGGACCCTGATCATCACCGGGCGGGCCTTCGGAACCACGAACCTGATCGTCCTCGACGCCTCGGGCGAGGCGATTGCCGACGAGGTGCTGACCGTCACCGGAACCAATGACGGGGTCGTCACCGTATTCAAGCGGGCGAATCGCGAAACGCTGAGCTGCACGCCCGACTGTTCGCCGACGATGACCATCGGCGATCGCCCCGACACCTTCGCGGCGACGACGGAGCAGATCAAGGCCCATACAGAGATCTCCGCCGCGGCCGCGGAATAGCGGTCCGGCCGGCGCCGGGAACGGCGGTCCGGCCGGGCGGTTTCGGATGGTTACCGGAACCTTGCGCCTAAACCTCGGTTTTTCCGTATAGCGGGCAACTGTTCCTCAATTCTTGCTTGATAGTCTTGGATCACGCCGCCGGTATTTATGCTGTGCGCCGCATCAGGACTTCGAAAACAAGAATGGCCAGGCTTGCTGCAAACAATGCGCGCGCCGGCAGTCGCTGGAGCTTCACGCGCTTCCGCCGCAACGAAGACGGCGCCACTGCCGTCGAATTCGGACTGATCGCGCTCCCCTTCATCGCGCTGATGCTGGCGACCATCGAGACGGCGCTGGTCTTCTTTGCAGGACAGACCATGGAAAACGCCGTCGATATGACATCGCGGCTGATCCGGACGGGCCAGGCCCAGCAGAACGGCTTCAGCGCCGATGACTTCAAGGCCCAGGTCTGTTCCAGGCTGCTTTCGCTGATGAATTGCGAAACCGGCCTGTATCTCGACGTCAAGACCTACAAGACATTCGATGCGATCGACCTGTCGGATCCGGTCGACGGTGACGGAAACCTCAAGAAGGATTTCGGCTACGAGCCGGGCCATGGCAGCGACATCGTCGTGGTTCGCGCCTTCTACCAGTGGCCCGTCTACGTCAACATGCTCGGCCACAACCTCGACAACATGGGCAACGGAACCCACCTCCTGACCGCGACGACCGCGTTCCGCAACGAGCCTTTCCCATGGTGAGGCCGATGAAAGCCCGTCTCCGCGGCGTCGTGGTCCGCCTGTTCCCGTCTTCACTGGCGAAGCGCTTCGGCGCGGACCGCTCGGGTGTCTCGGCGGTCGAGTTCGCGCTGCTCCTGCCGATCATGCTGCTGCTCTATTTCGGCGCGGTCGAGCTCGGCGACGCGCTGACGATCAAGCGCAAGGTCACCAACGTGACGAGCGCGCTGACCGACCTGGTCACCCAATCGAAGAAGGTGACCAACAAGGACATGCAGAACATCTTCAATGCCGCCAGGGCAATCATGAGCCCCTATGACGACAACAAGCTGGAGATCAAGATCTCGGGCATTCAGATCGACTCCAACGGCAAGGCGACCGTCGCCTGGAGCGATGCCCTCAACGACACGCCGCTTGCCAAGGGGGCGGAGGTCACCGTGCCCGCCGACGTGAGCGCCGACGACAGCTTCCTCGTCACCACCGAAGTGCATTACGAATACCAGCCGACGATCGGCTACGTGATGACCGGAAGCTTCGACCTCAACGACCAGTATTACCTCAGGCCGCGGCTGAGCAGCGACGTCAAGCGCCCGGCCACCTGAGGCCGTGGCGGCCGTCGGTCAGCGGACCGCCGGCTCCGGCTGGACCAGTTCCATCACCACCGTATAGAGGCTCGGATCCGGCGTCGCGAAGCCGCCGCCGCCGAAGCTCTGGCGGTCGACCGCATCGAGCGCGGCGGGGTCCGAACGGGCCATCGCGGCGAGCGAATGGGTGAGCAGCGAGCGCAGGTCCTCCGGCAGGTCGCTGCGCACCGCATGCGGCCCGAAGGGGATCAGCCGCGACTGCCAGATGATGCGGACCCGGTACATGGAAAGGTCGTCCTCGCCGACCATCTGGGTCAGCGCGCCGAAATCGTATCCCGACGCCGCATCGCCGGTGAGGCTCGACCAGGCGACGGCGACATCGACCTCGCCGGCGAGCAGCGCCCTGATCGCGGCCTCGGGGTCGGCGACGGTCTTCACTTCCGAGAAATAATCCGCCGGGTCGATGCCCTCTTCCGTGAAGGCCTGTTCGGGGATCAGCCGCCCGGCGACCGAGCCGGCACCGGTGAGCGCGATCCTCTTGCCGCGCGCGTCGGCGAGCGAGGTTATGCCGCTGCCCGAAGCGGAGAGCAGGATGGAGTGGAAACCGAGCGCCCCGTCGGCGGCGATCGGCGCGGCGATCGCCGTGACGCAATCGCACTGGGCAACGGCCGTCGCAAAGCTGGTGGCGCTGTAGATCGCATAGTCGACGCGATCGCTCGCCTGGGCCTCGATCAGCGCCTCATAGGTCGGCACCGGAATGACCTCGACGGGGATTCCGGTCCGGTCCTGGAGAAAGATGC
>JAGRKY010000082.1 GCA_020442095.1 Bauldia sp. | reverse complement strand
GTGCTGATCTACGACCAGACCTGCGCGGCGGAGAAGCGCCGTCGTCGCAAGCGCGGCAAGCTCGCCGATCCCGATCGTCGCGTCGTGATCAACGAGCTCGTCTGCGAAGGCTGCGGCGATTGCGGGGTCCAGTCGAATTGCGTCGCGATCGTGCCGCGCGAGACCGAGTTCGGTCGCAAGCGGGCGATCGACCAGAGCTCGTGCAACAAGGATATGTCCTGCCTGAAAGGCTTCTGCCCGAGCTTTGTGACGGTCCACGGCCCCCGGCCGCACGCGCGCAGCATCGACACCGATTTCGATCTTCCCGCGCCGGTGCTGCCGGAGCTCGATGGGGATTATGCGATCCTCGTGACCGGCGTCGGCGGCACCGGCGTCGTCACCATCGCCGCGCTGATCGCCATGGCCGCGCATCTTGAGGGCAAGGGCGTCGGGGCGATCGACATGGCCGGCCTCGCCCAGAAGGGCGGGCCGGTGACGAGCCATATCCGGATCGCGCCGACCCCGGCCGGGATCACCGCGATCCGGGTGGCGGCCGGCGGCGCCGATGCGCTGCTTGCCTGCGACATGGTGGTCGCCGGCTCCGCACGCGCGCTCGCCGCGATCAATCCCGGCCGCACCCACGCCTTCGTCAACACCCACGAGACCTATCCGGGCGAGTTCACGCATGATCCCGACCTGACGCTGCCGACGCGCCGGCTGATCCAGGCGATCACCGAGCGGGCCGGAGCGGGACAGACCGATGTCATCGAGGCGACGCGCATCGCCACCGCGCTGCTCGGCGATTCGATCGCGACCAACATGTTCATGCTCGGGCTGGCGCTCCAGTCGGGCGCGATCCCCGTTTCGGCCGCGGCGATCGAACGGGCGATCGAACTGAACGGCGTCGACATCGCGATGAACAAGGCGGCCTTTGCCTGGGGGCGGCGGGCGGCTGTCGATCGCAAGGCCGTCACCGAGGCGGCGGAACGCAGGGCGGGACGGACCATCGAACCCGGCCCGCAGGACATCGATACGCTGATCGAACGCCGGGTCGCGTTCCTGACCGGCTACCAGAATGCCGCCTATGCGAAGCGGTATGCGGAGGCTGTCGCCGAGATCCGGGTCGCGGAGCAGCGGGCCATGCCCGGGCGCGACGATCTCTCGGTTGCCGCCGCCCGCGGCCTGTTCAAGCTGATGGCCGCCAAGGACGAATACGAGGTGGCGCGGCTGTTCACCGATGCTTCCTTCGAGCGCCAGCTTCGCGGCGAATTCGCATCATGGGACAAGCTCGAATTCCATCTGGCGCCGCCGCTCTTCGCCCGCACCGATCCGAAGACCGGCCACCTCGTCAAGTCGAACTTCGGACCGTGGATGCGCACCGGCTTCCGCGTCCTGGCGGGCCTCAAGCGGCTGCGCGGAACGCCGCTCGACCCGTTCGGACGGTCGCCGGACCGTCGCCTCGAACGCCGGTTGCTCGCCGAGTATCGCGAGACCCTGCAGCAGATCGCCGGCGGGCTCAACGCCGGCAATCACGCCGCAGCCGTGGCGCTCGCCCGCTATCCGGAGCTGATCCGCGGCTATGGGCATATCCGGGTCGCGGCGGCCGAGAAGGCGGCTGCGGAAAAGGCCAATCGCCTCGAGGCGTTCCTCTCCCCGCGCGCGCCGGCTGCCGTCGCCGCGGAGTAAGGCGACGACGGCTCAGGCGTGCGCCTCGATCAGAGGACCTTGATCCTTCCCTCGACCTTGGGCTCGATCGTGCCTTTGCCCGCGATGTAGTCGATCACCTGCGAGGCCATCAGCGTGGCGTCGATCGGGTTGATCAGCATCTTGCCGTTCTCGAAGGCCACGTAGCCGTCGCCGCCCTGTGCCATGTAGTCGTTGGTCGCCACGGTGTAGGTGCGGGCGTCGTCGAGCGGCTCGCCGTCGATCATGATCGTCGACACCCGCTCGCCGGGAGAGCGGCCCAGGCTGACCTCGACCGTCAGGCCGGAAACCTGCGGGAACCGCCCGGCGCCTTCCTCGACCTGGCTGAAGCCGTTTTCGAGGGCGGCGCGGATATCGGCGCCGGTCAATTCGAGCTTCACCGTCTTGTTGCCGAAGGGCAGCTCGGCAAGGATATCGCCGCGGGTGAGCCTGGTGCCGGCTTCATATTCGCGATCGGCGCGGATGCCGCCGCCATTGGTGATGGCAATGTCGGAGCCGACCGCGTTCCGCATGGCGTCGGCGATCAGGTTGCCGATCGCGGCTTCCTCGCCGCGGACCACCGCCCGGCGGCTGTCGAGGGGCGTGGATGTCGTACCGATCTCGACCTTCAGCTCGGTATCGAGCTTGTCGGTATAGGTCTGGACGAGGGCGGCGATCTCCGGGTCAGGCGCGATCGAGGCGGTGTCGACGATCTCGAATTCCGGATGCCAGGACACCTTGAAGCCGCCGCCATCCTTCTCCTCCTTGTCGACAACCAGCCGGGTGATCACGACGTAGTTCGCCTGCGACTCGGATTCGGTCATCGCGGCGCGGCCGTTGAAGAAGGCGAGCAGATGCTCGTCATGGCCGGTCAGGATGAGATCGCCGGCACCGGCGCGTGCCAGGGCCATATCATCGTCGACCGGCGTGTGGACGACCGCGACGACGATGTCTGCGCCCGCCTCGCGGAGCTGCTTCGCCTTGCCGATGCCGACCTCGACGGCCGGGGCGATGACGATGTCGCCGGGGCTCGAGACCTCGACAGTGTCCTCGGTGGTCAGGCCGTAGAAGCCGACCTTGACGCCAGCGATGTCGACAACCTTGGTGTCGATGGTATGGGCCGGCGCGGCACCGTCCGGCTCGGTCATATTGCTGACGACGATCGGGAAGGTGGCTTCGCCGATGCGGGTGCGGAACACCTCGGGGCCGAAATCGAACTCGTGATTGCCGGGGACCATCACGTCGACATCCATGTGATTGAGGATATCGATGATGTGGGCACCCTTGTCGAGGCCCGAGAGGAGGGAGGGCGACAGCGTATCGCCGGAATGGACGAAGAAGGTCGGTCCCTTGGCGCGCTCGGCATTGACGACGGTGGCGAGCTTGGCGAAGCCGCCGCGGCCGTCCTTTTCCTCCATCCGATCGATGTCATTGGTCTGGACGAAGGTAATGGTGACTTCCTCGGCCAGGAGCGGTCCGGCGGACAGTGTCAGCCATGCCGCGGCCCCCAGGATCCGGATATACGGTTTCATCGGCCTCTCCATCGGTTGGACCTCCACGAAGAGCGGAGGACGCTCCAGGGTAATGACGGCCAATTCTTACAGCAGCTTGACGGGGTGTCACGCTCCGGCCCGAAGGAGACAGCGACGGCGACGGAAGATCCTGATATCACTCGGGGTTTGCGGCGCTGCGCGGATTGCCTCACCCCGTGGACTGTCCGCTCCGCAACCCTATGCTTATCGCCATCGGGCGCAGCAGTGTATTAATCCCTGACAATGGCAGATACCGCATCTTCCGGGCCGATGCCCGCAGGCCACCCGGCCGTCCGTTTCGGTCGCGTCGGCGTGCTTCTGGTCAATCTCGGATCGCCGTCCGGGACGGACTACTGGTCGGTCCGCCGCTATCTCAAGGAGTTCCTGTGGGATCATCGCGTGATCGAGGTCGCGCGGCCGGTCTGGTGGGTCATCCTCAATGGCATCGTCCTGTCGACCCGGCCGCAGAAGACCGGGCATGCCTATCGCACGATCTGGAACGAGGCGCGGGACGAGGCACCGCTGATCACCATCAGCCGGGCGCAGGCGGAGAAGCTCGCCGCGCGGCTTGCCGCCGCCGATGTCGTCGTCGACTGGGCGATGCGCTACGGCGAGCCGGCCATCGGCGATCGTATCGAGGCGTTGAAGGCGCAGGGCTGCGACCGCATCCTGGTGGCGCCGCTCTATCCCCAATATGCCGCGGCGACCACCGCGACGGTCAACGACGTCGCTTTCGACAAGCTCAAGGCGATGCGCTGGCAGCCCGCGATCCGCACGCTGCCGGCCTATCACGACGACCCCGTCTATATCGACGCGCTGGCCCAGTCGCTGACCGAAGGCCTCGCGGGACTCGATTTCGAGCCCGAACTCGTGCTCGCCTCCTTCCACGGGCTGCCGCGCGACTATCTCGACAAGGGCGATCCCTATCACTGTCACTGCCAGAAGACGACGCGGCTGTTGCGCGATAAGCTCGGCTGGCCCGAGGAGCGCCTGAAGATCTGCTTCCAGTCGCGCTTCGGGAAGGCCGAGTGGCTGCAGCCCTATTTCGAGGAAACAATTACCGATCTCGCCAGGGGCGGGACGAAGCGTCTCGTCGTGATCATGCCGGGTTTCTCCGCCGACTGCCTGGAGACGCTGGAGGAGATCGCGATCCGTGGTGGCGAGACGTTCCGCGAAGCCGGCGGCGAGGACTATGCGGCAATCGCCTGCCTCAACGACAGCGAGCCCGGCATGCGGCTCATCGAGCACCTGGCGCGGCGCGAGCTGGCAGGCTGGATCTGAGCCCCGCGCGGTGCGGCATTGCCGGTTTTTCTGGCGCCGAGGTAGCCGGCTTCATACATGAAGAATCGGGATCGCGCGCGGCCGCAAGGCTGGCGCAATCCGCGCTAGACTGCGCATCCTGCCGCGGCGCGCGGCCTGATTCGAAAAGGAGGACGAGGGATGTTCGGCTTTGATTGGGTCGTCATTGCTGTCGTCGCACTGATCATCCTGGTGCTGTTCGCGGGTATCAAGACGATCCCGCAGGGCTCCAACTACACGGTCGAGCGGTTCGGCCGATATACGAAGACACTGAAGCCGGGCCTGAACCTGATCGTTCCCTTCATCGACCGGATCGGCGCCAAGATGAGCATGATGGAGCAGGTGCTCGACGTCCCGACCCAGGAGGTGATCACCCGCGACAACGCCACGGTCTCCGCCGACGGCGTGGTCTTCTACCAGGTGCTCGACGCCGCGCGCGCGGCCTACGAGGTCAAGGGCCTGGAGAACGCCATCCTCAACCTCACCATGACCAACATCCGGACGGTGATGGGATCGATGGATCTCGACGAATTGCTGTCGAAGCGCGACGACATCAATGACCGCCTGCTGCATGTCGTTGACGCTGCCGCGGCGCCCTGGGGACTCAAGATGACGCGCATCGAGATCAAGGACATCGAGCCGCCGCGCGACCTCGTCGACGCCATGGGCCGGCAGATGAAGGCGGAGCGCGACAAGCGCGCCCAGATTCTCGAGGCGGAGGGGCTGCGGGCGTCGCAGATTCTCAAGGCCGAAGGCGAGAAGCAGTCGCAGATCCTCCAGGCCGAGGGCCGGCGCGAGGCCGCTTTCCGCGATGCCGAAGCGCGCGAGCGACAGGCAGAGGCGGAAGCGATGGCGACGCGGGTCGTCTCCGAGGCGGTCGCCGGCGGCGACGTGCAGGCGCTGAACTATTTCATCGCGCAGAAATACACGCAGGCGCTGGAATCGCTTGCTGCCGCGCCCAACCAGAAGGTGATGATGCTGCCGGTCGAGGCATCGTCGCTGATCGGATCGATCGCCGGCATCGCCGAGATTGCCAAGGCGTCGTTCGGCGAGGACGCCGCCCAGCGCAGGTCCGGCCGGGTGCCGACGACGGGCGGCGGGAGCGCGACGTGATCCTCGAACTTCTCGACGAACTCGGCGCCTGGGCTTGGTGGGTCGGGGGCGTCGTGCTGCTCGCCCTCGAGATATTGCTGCCGGGCAACGTCTTCGTCTGGTTCGGGATCGCAGCCATCCTGACCGGCGTCGTTGCGCTGTTCACCGACCTTTCGTGGCAGCTCGACCTCCTGATCTTCGCCGTCCTGTCGCTGGTCCTGGTGATCGTCGGACGCCGGTATTTCGCGCGGTCGTCGGCGAGCGACGAGCCGCACCTCAACAGCCGGCTCGACGGCATGGTCGGCCATGTCTATGTGCTGCACCAGCCGATTGTCGACGGCGTCGGCCAAATCCGGGTCTACGATGCCAACTGGCGGGTGAAGGGACCCGATCTGCCGTCAGGGGCGCGGGTGAAGGTGATGGGCCACGATGGCGCCGTCCTCACCGTCGGGCGCGCGGAAGCCTGAGCCGGAGATCCGCCGTTCAGACGACGCCGATGCGCAGCAGGTCGTGGACGTGGACGATTCCGACCGGCTTGCCGTCCTCGACGACGAAGACCGCCGTGAAGGGGCGTGATGTGTTGTTCATCAGCGCCAGCGCCTCGCCGACAAGCGTATCGGGCGTTACCGATTTCGGCGCCCGGGTCATGATGTCGACGGCGTCGCGGCCGAGGAGGTCGGGGCTCATGTGACGGCGCAGGTCGCCGTCGGTGATGATCCCCGCCAGCCGCCCGTCGCCATCGACGATGCCGACGCAGCCGAAGCTCTTCTGGGAAATCACCAGGATGGCGTCCGACATCGGCGTGTTCTCAGAGGCGAGGGGGATCGAGGCTCCCCCGTGCATGACGTCGCGGACGAATTTGAGATTGGCGCCGAGCTTGCCGCCGGGATGGAAGGCGTGGAAGCCCTCGGCGGTGAAGCCGCGGCTTTCGAGCAGGGCGATGGCGAGGGCGTCGCCGAGCGCCAGCTGGATCATGGCGGAGGTCGTCGGCGCGAGGCCGTGCGGGCAGGCTTCCTTGACCTGGGGCAGGAGCAGCACGATCTCCGATTCGCGCGCCAGCGAGCTGTCCGCCGTCGCGGTCATGGCGATCAGCGGGATGTGGAAGCGGCGCGAATATTCGACAATGCCGCGAAGCTCCGCCGTCTCGCCCGACCACGACATGGCGATGATGACGTCGTCGGTGGTGATCATCCCGAGGTCGCCGTGGCTGGCCTCCGAGGGATGCACGAAGAAGGACGGCGTGCCGGTCGAGGCGAGAGTCGCGGCGACCTTGCGGGCGACATGGCCGCTCTTGCCGAGCCCGGTGACCACGACCCGGCCCGATCCGCCGTGAATCAGCGAGACGGCCTCCGTGAAGGGCGCCGCCAGACCGTTGTCGAGGGCGTCCTGCAGGGCGGCGAGTCCGGCGCGCTCGGTTTCCAGCGTCCGGCGCGCGGACGCCGACACTGGCGTATCCGGTCGCGAAGAGACCACTTCGATTGTCCGCTTGCCCGAAAACGTTGCCACGCCTGTGTCCTGCCTTTCCTGTTTCGCGCCCGTGTCTAGCAGGATTCCGTTGCCCTAAGGAAGGGCCCGGCCGGAGCCGACAACAGTCCATTAACCATCGTTGTTTACGAATCGGAAAGCATAAGCGCGCCGTCGGCTGCGCCATTCCTGTCCTGGGGCCGGTGTCATGCGTATCAGTGCCATCATACCCCTGAAAGCGGGGGGCGTCGCGCTGCTTCTGGCGGCGTCGGCGGCCAACGGGCAATCCGCTCCGCCCGTGACGAAGGGGCTGCGGGACACGATCATCAACGTCGATTCCGGCACAATTGCGCCGGCGGTGCTTGCGAAGGAGGCCGAACAGGCGGCCAATGCAGATGCCGCGGCCACCCCAAAGGAGGCCGAGACACCGGCCAAAACGGCGGAACCGGATGTTGACGCGGTTCTGACCGGCGCCGTGCCGAACGAGCCGCCGGCGACCTCGCGGGTGCTGCCCGAGCCCGTGATCGATACCTCCAACCCTCCCGATTTCATCGCCGGCAACGCGCTGCGGCGGACGCTGGACGAAGATCCCTATGCGCCCCTCGGGATCAGGGCGGGGAGCTTCGTGATCTTTCCCGAAGTCGGCTTCGGGGCCGGCTACACCTCGAACTCGACCGATGCACCGGGCGGTACCGGCGCCGCCCTCGGCGCCATCGCGCCTCAGGTCCTGATCCAGTCGGACTGGTCCCGCCACGAGGCGACGCTGTTCCTGCGCGGCTCGCAGGAGGCCTATTCGGACGGAGCCGACAACGTTCCCGAAGCGGAAGCGACCGGCACGGTGAGGCTCGATCTCTCCGACAGGTGGGCGGCCGATTTCCGCTCTTCCTATCGCTACGGACGGGACCAACTATCCGATCCCGATCTGCCGGGTGGCGTCGACAAGGCACCGGACCGGTATCACTTCAACAATTCCGCGACCTTCTCGAAGACCGAAGGCCCGGGCGTCTTCAGCCTTGGCGTGAATGCCGATCGCGAGACCTATGGCGAGGCGAAATCGGGCGACAAGGGCTACGACCAGCGCGACCGCGACAACACGCTCTATGGCGCGACGCTGCGGACGGGATACGAGATCAGCGAAGCCTTCGTTCCCTATGTCGAGGCCCAGATTTCCAACCGGGTCTACGACAAGAAGAAGGACGTGAACGGCATTCGCCGTTCCGGCCACGGCGACGGGCTGCTGGTCGGTTTCGCCTTCGATCGCGGTCCGGTCTCTTCCGGCGAGATTGCGGTCGGCTATCTGCGCAACACCTTCGACGACAATGCCCTGAAGCCGATCTCGGCCTTTGCGGTCGATGGCAACCTGACCTGGTCGCCGGGTTATCTCTCGACGATCACGGCGGACATTGCGACGTCCATCGACCCGACAACCCGGCGCAATTCATCGGGGTCGGTCGTTTATGACGGCCGGCTGGAATATGCCTATGCGTGGCGTGCCAATGTCGATCTCGGCGCCAACGCAGCGGCCCGCTACAGGCGCTACCAGGGGGTCGACCAGGTCGACTGGACCTATCAGCTCGGCTTCGACGCTACCTGGAAGATCAACCGCTATTCCGAGATAGCCGCCGGCTATCTCCACGAATGGCGCGACAGCACCAAGCGGTCCGACGACTATACGTCGGACACCATCCGCATCGACCTGCGCGTCTATCGCTGAGCCTCGCCGACGGCCTCAACGGCCGGCGGCTTCGAGCAGCGCCCGCGCCTCGGCGGCGAAGTCTGCGGCAAGTTCGTCGCGCTCCAGTGCGAAGGCGACATTGGCCGCGAGGAAGCCGAGCTTCGAGCCGCAATCGAAGGTCCGCCCCTTGAACGGGCAGGCGTAGAAGGGCTGGGTCTCGAGGAGACGCAGCATCGCGTCCGTGATCTGGATCTCGTTGCCGGCGCCGCGACGGCCTTCGCCGAGGAGCGCGAAGATCTCCGGCTGCAGGATGTAGCGGCCGGTGATGTAGAGGTTGGACGGCGCGTCCTCCGGCTTCGGCTTCTCGATCATCGACGTCATGCGATAGGCGTCGCCGACCGCCTCGCCGATGCCGACGATCCCGTAGCTTGCGGTCTCCGACGGATCGCATTCCTCGACCGAAACCAGATTGCCGCCGGTCTCCTGATAGGTCTTCAGCATCTGGTCGAGGCAGCTCATGGTCTCGCCGCGCATGATCATGTCCGGCAGGATGACGGCGAAGGGCTCGTTGCCGACGATCTCGCGGGCGCACCAGACCGCGTGGCCGAGGCCGAGCGGCTCCTGCT
>JAGRKY010000081.1 GCA_020442095.1 Bauldia sp. | reverse complement strand
CGCTGATGCTGGTCACCGCGCTCGCTCCGAAGATCGGCTATGACAAGGCCGCCGAGATCGCCAAGACCGCCCACAAGAACGGCACGACGCTGCGCGAGGAAGCGCTGCGGCTCCGCTACGTCACCGGCGAGGAATTCGACGAGATCGTCCGGCCGGAGCTGATGATCGGGCCGGCCTGATGCCCGGCGAGGTCGTCAACCTCCGCCGTTTCCGCAAGTCCCGGGCACGGGTCGAAAAGGAGGCGGCTGCGGCGGAGAACCGGTCCCGCCACGGCCGCACCGGCGCCGAGAAGGCCGCCGACCGGATCGCGGAGGACAAGGCCGAACGGCATATCGAGGGCCATCGCCGCGACCGGCCCGACGACTGACCATCGCGCTTC
Source organism: Bauldia sp. (assembly GCA_020442095.1). The sequence continues at coordinate 3,032 of JAGRKY010000081.1, read as the reverse complement.
GCCCATGAAACGTTCGATATGAAACGCTCGATCTCCATAGCCGGGCATCGCACCAGCGTCTCGATCGAGACGCCCTTCTGGGACGGGCTGGCGGCAATCGCCGCCGGCCGAAACGCCAGCGTCGCGGGGTTGATCGCCGAGATCGACCGTGACCGGCCCGCCGACAGCAACCTGTCCTCGGCGATCCGCATCTTCGTATTGGAGCACTACCGGGACGCCGCCGGCGCGAAATAGGCGCGGCTCAGTTCGGCGGGGTGATGACCAGCGGTTCGGAATCGCTCGGCAGATCGGACCGCACCTGCGGAACCGGCTTCGGCCCGTCGTCGACAAGCGCCGGCAGGTTCGGCGCCGGCCGGTTCGGTCGCAGCCGGGGCATCACCGGCGGCACGACCTCTACCGGTACAATCGTCGCCGCGTCCTCCTCCACCACCGGCAGATCGGTCAGGGTCACAGGCTCTTCGACATCTGCTTCGGCGGCGCCGGTGATCGCCTCGCCATCGATCATCGTCTCCGCCTGGTCCCCGGTATCGGCGCGTCCCTCGACCCAGCCGCGCGGCAGTGCCGCCGCCTTTCGCGCCGCGTCCTGGGCAACGGCGGCCGCTTCTTCCGCCTTGGTCGCGGCATCTTCAGCGGCAGCCTTGGCGGCATTGAGCTCGTCGCGGGCGCCACTCGCTTCGCCGAGCGCGGCCGCTTCGGCCGCGGATTTCTCCTCGACCAGCGCCGCGGCCTTGTCGGAAGCGTCCTTCGCCTCGGCGAGCGCCTGTTCGGCGAGATCGACCGCGCTGGCCGCCTGTTCCAGCCGGCTCTTCGCGCCGGCAAGCTTGTCCGCCGCCGCCCGTTCCGCCGCGGCGGTGTCGGCGACCAGCGCCTCGGCCGCCGCCTGATCGTCGGCCGCTCCGGCGGCCACGGCCTGCGCGGCGGCCAGCGCCTTTTCCGCGGTCGCCACATCGGCCCTGGCGGCGTCGGCCTCCTGTGACGCCTTCCCGGCTTCGGCCGCCGCAGCCTCGGCCGCTTTCAGGGCGTCCTGATAGGCACGGTCCTTGTCGTCGGCGAGCGCCTTGGCCTCGCGCGCTGCCCTGGCCGCATTCTCGGCTGCCGTCGCCGCCGCCTCCGCGGTCAGTGACGCGACCTTGGCCGCGGCATCGGCTTCCTCGGCGGCGGCTCGTGCGGCGTCCGCCGGCTCGACGAGCGACTGCGCCTCGTCGGTCGCCTTGCCGAGGGCGACCTGCGCCGCCTCGACCGTCTTGCCGCTCGCCGTCGCCTGTTCGGTCAGCTCGGCGACCTTCGCCTCGGCTGCTGCGACCGCATCCTTGGCCTTTGCGGCCGCCGCTTGCGCGTCGCCGAGCCGCGCACGGGCATCGTCAAGCTGCGCCGAGCCGTCGTCGAAGGTGTTCCCGCCGTCGAGCGTCACGTCGCCGATCGTGTCGAGGGGCCGGTTGGCGCGCGCCTCTTCGAGCTTCGCGACGGTCGCGCGGGCATCCTCGACCGCCCGATCGGCGTTAGCCGCGTCGGCGCGAGCGTCACGGAGCGCGGCCTCTGCCGTTGCGAGCGCCCCGGCTGCCGCTGCCGCGTCGGCTTTCGCCTTTTCGAGAGCCGCGTCGGCCCCCTTGGCGAATTCGACCGCGGCCTGCATCGCGGCGTCCGCTTTCGTCGCCGCGACGAGCGTGGCCTTGGCGCGCTCCGCCGTGGCCGCCGCATCGTCCCTGGCTTCGCCGCGGCGCTCGGTTGCGACGACCTCGGTCTCCGCCTTGACCGTCGCGTCCGCCTTGACGGCGGCAAGCTCCTGATCGAGGCCCCGGGCCGTTTCCTCGAGCTCTGCCGCATGGTCGGCAAGCTCGCCCGCCCGGGCCGCGGCCTCCTCGGCCGCCGCCTTGGCGATCTTCAGCTTTTCCCCGGCCCCGGCGACCGCGCCAAGCGCGGCGTCCCGGCCTTCGGTGGCCGAACCGGCATCGCCGCCCGCCGCCTCGCGCCGTGCACGCGCCTCGGCAAGCGCCGCCTCCGCCGCCTCGACGGCCTTCGCCGCGACGGCGGCCCGCGACTGGGCCTCTTCCAGCGCCTGCTGGCGGTCGGCGACGGCCTGTTCCGCCTTTGCCGCGGCCGTCTCGGCAAGGGTCACGTCCTCTGCCGCCTTCCGCTGCGCGTCGGATGTCGTGGTGATGGCCGCCTGCAGCGTCTCCACCACCTGCATCGCCTCTGCCGCCCGCTGTTTCGCGGCGTCGGCTGCCGCTGCCGCGTCGCCGGCCGCCTGCTCGGCCGCAGCCTTGTTCTCGGCCGCCGCGGTCATCCGCTCCCACCAGGCCGCATTCTCGGTCGCGGCACGCGCCTCCGCCTGCTGATCCCGCATCACGTGAAGATCGCTGACACTCCTGGCGGCGGCGATGCGCGCCTGCCGCGCCTCTTCCGCCTCGCGCTCCTGCCGGTCGGCATCCTCGCGCAGCTTGCGACGGAGACGGTTCAGCCTCTCCTTCTCGAGGCGGGCCTCCTCCTCCATGATCAGGATCTGCTGGATGCGCTCCTCCTGCCGGATGTTCAGGTAGGAGTTGAACTGCAGGACGTCGAAGGCCCGGCTCGGGTCCGACAGCGGTCCGCGGAAGACGATGCCGACCTGCGGCGGCGAGCCGTCGTCGTTGGCGTCGCCCGAATCGAGCGTCAGCGTCCAGTCGCTGTCGATGGTCATCGTGTTGAGGTCGATCGCCGCGCTGCCGCTCGCCCCGGCATCCGGCGTCGTCACCGTCATGTTCTGCACGCGGATCGTCCCGGCGGCGATCGAGAAGGCCGCCTCCGCCTCCGCGAAGGTCAGCGAGCCGCCGTCGATATAGCTGGCGAAGAGGTCGCGAAGCTGCTCCTCGCTGAACTGCTGGCCGATATCCGAGGCGCGGATCACCAGGTTCGCCGCCCGCGGATTGACGTAGCGCGCCTCGCCGTCGTGGATGGCGAGCGTCCCGCCGCCGGTCAACGACGAGATCAGGCCGACCGGCGAACGCCCGGTCGCCTCGAAATCCGCCGAGATGTCGAGCGTACCGGTCGCGACG
>JAGRKY010000788.1 GCA_020442095.1 Bauldia sp. | reverse complement strand
ATCCTCGAACAGCCGGATCGCGTCGACCATCTTGCTGCCGTCGGCGGCCGGAATGTCGAGATGGTTGCCGGCCTGCGCGCCGATCGCGACGAAACAGGCATCGAACCCGCCGGACTCGACCGCGGCTTCGATGTCGTCGACCCTGGTGTTCATGGTGAAGGTCACGCCCATCGCCCTGATCCGGGCGACCTCCTTGGCGAGGTCGGCGCGCGGCAGGCGATAGGCGGGGATTCCATAATGGAGCATGCCGCCGGGCTCGGGCATCGCGTCGCGGATCTCGACCGCGTGGCCGAGCCGCCGCAAATGCCAGGCGCAGGAGAGGCCGGCGGGTCCCGCCCCGACGACCAGCACCCGCTTGCCGGTATCGGGACCCGGCGTCACCGCCCAGCCCTCCCCGGCGGCGCGGTCGCCGAGGAAGCGCTCGACCGCGTGGATCAGCACCGCCTCGTCGAGATCCTTGCGGTTGCAGCGCGTCTCGCAGGGGTGATAGCAGGCCCGGCCGTGGACCGCCGGCATCGGGTTGTCGGCGACCAGCGTCCGCCAGGCGGCCTCGAAATTCCCCTCCCGCGCCAGCGCCAGCCAGGACTGGATATTCTCGCCGGCCGGACAGGCGGCATTGCAGGGCGGCAGGTGGTCGACCCAGGTCGGCCGCTGCCAGCGCTGGGCGCCCGCGCCCTTCTGCATCGTCGCCTGGAGGACCGGTGTCAGATCCTTCGGTATCAGGCTCATCCGCCTCACTCCCCTTGGAGGGCGAGTCCTAGCCGACCCGTTTCACCGCGGCTTTAATCCAGGTCAAAACCGGAATGGCCGCGGAAGCACGCGACCGCCGCCGCGATCCCCGCTCCGCGCCGGCCCGCGGGCCGCCGGCTCAGAAGCTCCACACCCGTTGAACGAACCAGAAGGCGGAGACGGCGCCGATCCCATAGGCGGCCGCCATGCGCGCCCTCGGCAGCGGCGCCGCGACCAGGGCCCGGACCGCGGCGAGCACGGCCAGCACGGCGGCGACGAAGAGGAGCTGGCCCGCCTCGACCCCGAGATTGAACGTGAAGAGCGCCAGCGGAACGTCCTTTTGCGGCAGGCCGATGTCACGCAGCGCGCCGCCGAAGCCGAAGCCGTGGAGCAACCCGAAGAGGAAGGCGATCAGCCAGGGAAACCGGATCGACAGGTCGGTCGCGCCGCGGCCGGCGCGAACGATCTCGCTGGCGACGACGACGATGCTGAGCGCGATCGCCGCCTCGATCGGCGGCTGCGGCACGACGGCCCAGCCCAGCGCCGCCGCGGCGAGCGTGATGCTGTGGGCGACGGTGAAGGCGGTTATCGTCTCGATCAGGGTCCTGAGGTTGCGGATCAGGAGAAGCAGCGCCAGCACGAAGAGCAGGTGGTCGATGCCAAGCAGGATGTGCTCGACGCCGAGCACAAGATAGGTCCGCGCGGTGTCGAAGGTCGACGGCGCCGCAAGCACGACGTAGCCCGGATTGTCCGGCGTCAGCCGCGCCGACTGCTGGACGCCGTCGATGGCCTCGATGCGCAGCAACACATCGGTATAGGTCGCCCGGAGCCCACCGATCGCGATTGTCCGGCCGGCGAGCCCTCCCTCGCAGACGACGCTCCAGCGGCTCGACACCGCGATGCCGGTATCGGTGACCGTCCGCGGCCCGGTCTCCGTGCAGCTTTCCGGCAGCGTCGCATCGAGGGCGAGACGCGCCTCGCCCCGCGCCGGCACCTTCCACAACACGTCGAAGCGGTCCGGCGCGGTCTCGATCAGCTCGAGAAAGGCCGGCCGCAACTCATGGGCGATGGCCGCCTGCGACAGGCCGAGAAGCGCCACCAGCAGCAGGATGGGCCTGAGCCGGGTCACTGGACGGCCCGCTTTTTCGTATCGACGCTGGCCGACTGCTCCCTCGGCGCGTCCTCGACGATCACCGTATACTGCGCGCGAAGCTGCCCGTAGCGCTCGGCGGCGATCTCGCGGCGGCGCTGGTCTTCCCAGTCGCGGCGGACGAAACCGGCGACCTCGGCAAGCTCGGGATCGCGCGCCGCCTGGCGCTCGTCGATCCGCACGATATGGAGGCCGAAGGACGAGCGGAGCGGGCCGGTCCATTCGCCGGCCGGGCCGGTCGCGAGTGCCCTCGCGAAGTCCTCGCCGAAGGTCGCGCCGATCCGTGGCTCGGAGGTCAGCGGCATTGCCGCCGGGAGCAGCGTCCTGTCGCCGAGGGTGGTTGGATCGACGTCACCGCCGCCGTTTCGCAGCGCGGTGAGGAGACGCTCCACTTCGGCCGATGCATCGTCATGCTTTCGCGGATCGACGAAGACCTGCACGAAAGCCATCTGCGCCGGCAGGCGGTAGGCCTCCCGGTGCGCGGCGAGGAACGCCTCCAGCTCGCCCTCGCCCGGAGCGAGATCCGCCGGGCTCGGCTCCATCAGGAATTCCATCTTCTGCTGCAGCCGGCGCCGGAACACCGTGTCGTCCTCGTCGAGGCCGAGCTTGCGCCCCTCGCGATAGAAGATCTCTTCCTTGACGAAGGTATCGACCAGTCCGCTCATCTCGTTGGGCGTCGGCGGCCGCTGCCATGTGCGCGAGAATATTTCGGCGAGCTGGGCGATCCGCCCCGACGACACGACGATCGTCTCGGGTTCCGGACCGCCCTCGCGCTCCTGAAGCAGCCTGTAGCCGCCGAACAGCAGGACACCGATGACCAGGAACTGGAACAGCGGCTCCGCGACGAGCCGGCGAAATGCGTTCAAGGGCCCGGCTCCGTTGCTCCGCTACTTCGCCATCGCTTTCTTGATCGCCCCGACGATCGCCGTGAGGATCGCCCCGCCGACCCCGCCGCCGACCACCTGGCCGACGATCGACCCGATGTCGAGCCCGCCCCCGGCGGCGCCGGAGATCGCCGGAACGAGGGCTCCGAGAATCTGCCCGCCGCCGAGGCCGCCGATCGCCCCGGCGATGGTGTCGCCGGCGCCGCCGAGCGACAGGTTCTTCGCGCTCTTGCCGACGGCGTTGCCGCCAAGCGCCCCGGCGACGACTTGAATGATCAGGTTGATGATCGTGTCCATGGCTGTTGCCTCCATTGCCACCGCGCGTCGTCGCCTTCGGCTGCCGTCGCCGGAGCCCCTCCCCGGCGACGAGCGTCATCGCCGCCGCGCATGCCGGGCATCATACCACGCCTACTCCGATGGCGTGTACCAGATCGGCGAGGTATAGGCGCGGTCCTGGAGCGTCATCGTCGTGCCTTCGAGTGGTTCGACCCCGAACTTGGCGGCGTCATAGGCGGTCCAGCGCGGCGTCGGGATTTCGATCACGCGCCCGTAATAGAAGGCCCGCTGCGAGGCATCGAAGTCCGGGTCGGACCACACCGCGATCAGTTCCGGCGCACCGATGGTATTCGTCCAGGTGGCATTCTCGACATCGACCGTGCTGCCGACCGCTGGAACCTTGCCGTCGGCGCCGGGCTCGCGATCGCCCGACCAGGCGACGTCATAGACCTGCTCGTGCAGCTCGCCCGCGTCGTCGAGCCAGCCCTTGACGATCTGGTAGC